>NZ_DAOLQM010000078.1:0-8341 GCF_035418125.1 Atribacter sp.
CCTCCGTGTGTCATGGTTGATCATCAACTCATTGGGGGGAACAAATTCTTTGTCGATAAATAATCATGAATCATTCATGAACGCTTAAAAACAGAGTCAATATTCTATCCTGAAAATACCAGAATGATTTTTTATAGGTAACTCATATTGAGTAACTTACCAGGATATCATTCTGAGCTTTCACCCTCATCCTCTCCATCTCCCATCAAGGGAGAAGGAAATCCGAATTCTTTTGTTCTTTTTTCCCTCGCCCCTTTGTGGGAGAGGGTCAGGGTGAACGAGCAACTCTTCTCATCATCATCAAATGCTATGAAAGTGGCATGAATTTTTCTTCTGAAAACTTGTAATTCTCTATTAATATACTCAAAACGGATTTTATTCAAAACGTAAAGCTGTAATCGGGTTGAGCTGACTGGCACGACGTGCTGGATATATTCCGAAAAATAGTCCAACGGCAACGGAAATACCAAGAGCATATATTATCGAAGGCCAGGAAATAGTGGTGCTCCAGCTGGACACTTTTGAAACAATCAAAGAACTAAGTATTCCTAAAATTATTCCGATTAATCCACCGGTAAGACTCAAAACTGAAGCTTCAATCATAAACTGGGAGAGGATATCCGTTGTTTTAGCTCCGATAGCTTTTCGCAATCCTATCTCCCGAGTCCTCTCGGTTACCGAAACCAACATGATATTCATGATACCGATGCCACCAACCAAGAGAGAAATTCCTGAAATAATAACTAAAAAGAGAGTAATGCTGCCAGTCACGTTGGTAACGGTATCTAATATATCTTGGGAGTTCATAATATCAAATTTATCCGGATCGTTATTGAATTTTCGTAGAAAATACGCTTCCAAATAATCACTTACACTATCCATATCTTCTATCGTGTAAGTTTCTACGGTTATTGTTTGTAAGTATTTACTTCCTGTAATTCTTTTTTGGGCTGTTGTAATAGGAATAAACACCTGATCACCACGATCCATGCCCATGCTGGTTTTTTTCTCCATTATTCCAATAACTGTAAAGCTAACATTTCCAATTTTTACTTTTTTGCCAATGTTGGAACTGTCATCATTGCCAAAAAGGTCTTCAGCAACCGTTTGACCCAATACAACGACTCTGGTCATATGATCCAGGTCATATTGGTTAAAAAAACGCCCCTTAGCTGGTTTAAAATTTTCAAGGTCGGGATAATTTGGCGTAGTTCCAATAATACTGGTTCTGGTGCTTTCCTTCCCAAAGGTAACAACCTTGTTGGTCGAAGCTTGGGCCCCAATATTTTTTATCCCTCTAACTGGGGAATTCCTTAATCCTAAATAGTGGTCGTAAGTGAAAATATTCATGCCTCCTCTTTGCATGATTCCCATTCCAGGAGGCACTCTTTGGAAACCAGGTCTTACCGTTAAACGATTAGATCCCAGACTTTGAATTTGGGAAGTAATATTGGTTTTCATTCCTTGACCAACCGAAACCATGGTGATAACTGCTGCGACTCCGATAATTATTCCTAACATAGTAAGGAAAGAACGGAGTTTATTGGATAAAACATTCGAAATAGCACTTTGAAGTTTTTCAAATATGTTCATAACGGTTATATTGCCTCCAAGGTTTCTTTTGCCATTTGGAGAGCTTCTTCTGCTTGAATCGGATCATCTACGGATTCTTCATTTTCTAATTGTCCATCACAAAAACGGAGTATCCGTTTGGAATGAAAAGCAACATCCGGTTCGTGAGTTACTAATATAATGGTCTTTCCTTGTTCATTTAAATTTTGAAAAACTTCCAAGACTTCTTCCCCAGATCGAGTATCCAAGTTACCGGTTGGTTCATCGGCAAGGACGATTGATGGATTATTAGCCAGAGCACGAGCGATTGCCACTCGTTGAATTTGGCCCCCGGAAAGTTGATTAGGACGATGAAATTTTCTTTGGCTAAGCCCAACTTTTTCCAAGAGAGAATTCACTATTTCGCATCTTTTGGTTTTAGGGATACCGGCATAAAGGAGCGGAAGTTCAACATTTTGAAAAGCGTTTAATTTTGGTAAAAGATTGAAACTCTGAAAAACAAAACCGATTTTACGATTACGGATCATTGCCAACTGGTTTTCATCAAGGTGGGATACCTCTTCCTGATCAAGGAAATATTGGCCACTGGTGGGTGTATCAAGACACCCTAAAATATTCATCAGGGTTGATTTTCCTGAACCAGAAGGTCCCATTATTGAGATAAAATCACCTGGATAAATTTGGAAAGAAACATTGGTTAAGCCATTGACTTGAATTGATTCTAAAAAGTAGATTTTCCCTAATTTCCTAACGTCAATAACTGGTGAAGTAGTTTTTTCGTTCATAAAATTTCTCCTATTAGCTGTATTTGCTTTTACATTCCAGCGGGGGGTGGACCACCCATACCCATCGGACCTTGATTGGGTAAAGAATCTTGAATATTTGCAGGAGGAATCATTACTTCTTGATCTTTGTTAAGACCTTCTAATATTTCGAAAAATTCATCATTTCTTAAACCAACTTTTATAAAAATTTTGTCTGGTTCTTTTTGCGATCCTGGAACAAGAACAAAAGTTTTTCCTTCTTCCTCTATCAGTACTTCTAAGGGGAGCAATAAGGTGTTTTCGCTTTGATTTATAATGACAGAAGCGTCGACGGTCATCCCCGGGTAGAGCCTTCTGTCTGAATTGGGAATAATAATTTCTCCTTCATAGGTTACGATATTATCAATAACCTGTGATTTCAAGGATATGAAAGAGACCTCTCCCTTGATTATTTCGCCAGGAAAAGCATCGAGGGTAATTTCTGCTTTAGCGCCGATCTTTATTTTGGGAATATCAATTTCATTGAATGCTACCAATGCCTTCATTTGATCTAAATTTCCAATCGTGATTAAAGTCTTAGCTTGAGTAACAACGTCCTCTTTCTCCACTGAAACATCTATAGCGACACCGTCAATCGGCGAGGTTATGGTTCCATATTCAATCTTTTTTTGGGCATCAACAACGTTAGCTTCTGCTTGAGCTAACTGAGCTCGGGCAACTTTAATATCGTCTTGATCTGAACCATCTAAAAGATTATCCAGTTGTTTTTGAGCAGATATAACGTTTTGTTTATAAATTTCCATTTGGTTTTGACTTTCGTTAAGCTCTCGTTGTGAAACGGCGCCACTCTCGAAGAGTTTTTGGTTTCTTTCAAATTGAATTTGAGCATTTTCATGATTTAATTGAGCTTGTTCAAGAGTCGTTTTTGCCTGGGTGATTTCTAATTCGGTAGCTCCCTCTAAAAGTTTTTTTAGTTTAGTCTGAGCTGACAAGAGCTCGGCCTCGGCTCTTTTTAAATTGACTTCATAATCGCTGACATCAAGTTTTACTAACTCTTGTCCTTTGGTGACCGAATCTCCTTCTTCAACCAGGACAACTTCAACCTTATAACCATCCTCTTTTGATTTTACATTTACTGTTTCAGAGGGAGCCAAACTACCCTCGGCTTCAATCGTTTCACGTATTGTTCCTTGGATTACCTGAATGGTGGAGATAGTTATGTCTTGAGCCTGGGTAGAATGAGACTTATTGAAAATGAAAAGGAAAAAAATTGATGTGAGAATAATAATAAAAACAATGATTACAAGAACTATTTTTTTTCTTTTATTCATTTTTTACCCATTCCTTTTTTCCTAAATATAAAATTCGGTTTATAAAAGCAAAGATAGGTTGAATTTGGCAACCTGGTTGTTTTTTTTAAAGGATTGATAAATGCTGTACTTTAATTTTTTTACTAAAAAAACTCCATCATTTTTAAAAAAATTTAATAAGACGATTTCTATATAAAAAGGAAGAGGATCTCCCCAATAAAATTCATTTTAATCCTAAGGGTCCCCTTCCTTTTTCTGAATGATCTCCCCCTTTCACATTAAATCAGCCAAGGAGGGAAACCGAAAGGAGGAGATTTGAGGGTTAGTTCTATTCCTCATTACCATTTTTTAAAATTTCAAGATGTTCTTCCAATTGTTGGTTGCTCTCTTTGATTTGTTGAAAAAGCAAAGGAAGAATTGATTTAATTTGAACTTCATCACCAATCTCAACGGCTTCAGTGAATTTCTTAAATAGTTCTCGGTTTTTTTCCATCGCAGTTCCTCGGTTTTTAAAGAAGAATTGGTTTTTCTGGTCTAAAAATCTTTGTTGAGAGAACCCCGGTACTTTCCTAAGCTTAGGTTTTTCCGTTTCCGGATGCTTTTTTTCTCCATCCATTTCAGTTCCGGCTGGCATTTTTCTTTTATCAATTTTTTCTTCCAAAATTTTGAGTCGGTTTTTAATTTCTTCCAAATTTTCAAGGATTTGGTTTATTGGTTCTTTATTTTTGTTGCGTTGAAGAATTTCTCTCCTAAGGGTATCACGTCGATTCAATTCAATTTCCCAATCTCTGGTCAATTCTGGAGTAAATTTTTCTGAAAGAAGAAGCATATACATTTTTTGATGGACTCTCATTTCATTGATTAATCCCGGACTATTTCTTCCTTCGGCAAAAGAAACCCTCGTTAAGGCGATGAACAAAATAACCAGGATACTTCCGACAGCTATAAATTTTTTCATAATTTCACCATTCCTTTCAGCGGAGGGATTTTTAAATGGATTGAACCTTAAATATAAATGAAGTATAAACTCCAAATTTGGAGGAATTATCTGAAAAATATGGGAAATTATGGGAATGAACAAAAATTGAATCGATAAAAAGTGATTTATGACGGGTTGTCATTTTTTATGATGACAACCCGGAGAGGTTTTTGTGAATTCGTTATGAGTTCATAGTTAGTTCAGAAGCAAACAGAGAAATGATTTTAAAATACTTCACAATTAAGGTTTTCTGGTTGGCCACGGTGTCGGGGTTGGTGTTGGATAAATATCAGACTTTTCACAGCGGATGGTAGCAAGGAAACAGGCAGATTTTGCTGAATAGGTATAGGTTCCTCCTAAACCAGAAGGATCAAAACGCCAACGTCCAGCAAGTGGGGTGAAGTTGGCTGATCCATCATCACTGGTGATATTAAAATAGATTGGTTTGGAGCCATCCCAATTGGATTTCTTACAGCCCCAATTTTCCCAATATTCTGAGACGCCGGCACACTGAGCTGACCGTATTGCTGCTACAATTAAATTCCTGGATACGCTTTTGGGGTTGATGTCACAGAAAAATCCAATATCGATATTGCCATTAGCCACAATGGTATAAGGTTCTTCGCCTTTGATAACACGAACGTTAATTGATTTATTAAAAGTACAACCGCCTCCAGTAAATTCAACTTTCCAGTCTCCCGAGGTTCGAGGTGTAACAGTAGCATGCCCTTCGGAAATGGGGAAATCAAAACTTTCCCCACCCGGACCAGTGATGTGGACATTACTGGTTAATGAAGCATCGGCTTTCCAGTAGAGTTCAATCTGGTCCCCATCACAGATGGTTAATGAAGTTGGACAATCTTCCAGGGCGGGTTGTACCGCAGAAGGTGCCAGTTCTTTAATAATTGCGCAAAACTTGGTATTATCAGTACAAGATGTACCGATTGTACCCTCACAACAAGTCATAATTGCTATTAATATACTAATTGACAATCCTAAAACGATATAGAGAACAACTTGGTTTTGATGTTTTTTCTTTCCCCTCATCGGTTTTCCCTCCTAAAAAAAATTAAAAAATCAACAGCGTTTTTAAATAGAATGGGCGTGATAGGAAGTTTTTGTTGGGATAGTTGACTGATTATTATTATACTCTATTAGATACCAAAAATTTAAAAAAATTTAGTTAATTTATTAACCGTTCTCCCTCTCCCACCAAGGGGCGAGAGGGAGAACGGGAGAGAGTGCGAGAAAAGAAAAAGATGAAATCCTCACGCCATTAGATTCTGAGGGGGAGAGGGCGCGAGGGGGTGAGGGGGAGAAAAAGAAGAAGGGAAGAGGGTCCAGGATGACGAATTAAAAAGCCCCTCCCCGCCGCGAAAGCGGCACCCCTCCAAGGAGGGGAATTCATTAGATGATATTTTCAGGATAGACTAAGATTTTCTTCCCTATGATAAAATTTGAAACAGTATATTTTCAAGGAGTGGTTTATGGCACGCTATATCATGTTTCAAGGAACTGGATCTGGTGTTGGGAAAAGCCTTATTACAGCAGGTTTTTGCCGAATATTTGCTCGTAAGGGTATTAGAGTTGCTCCGTTTAAAGCACAAAATATGTCTTTAAACTCAGGAGTGACACCATTCGGAGAGGAGATCGGCAGAGCACAGCTGTTGCAAGCTCGAGCAGCCATGATTGATCCTGATTCCCGAATGAACCCAATTTTACTGAAACCCCAGGGAGACTGCATGAGCCAGGTGATTGTTTGTGGAAAAATCTGGGAGACTCACGAAGCTTATGATTATTATCGGTATAAAAAATTTCTCTGGGAGAAGGTTATCGAAAGCCTGAATTCACTGGCTGAGGAATATGACCTCATCTGTATTGAAGGAGCTGGTAGTCCAGCAGAGATAAATTTGCGAGAACAGGACCTGGTCAATATGTCGGTAGCTCGATATGCGCGTATACCAGTATTTCTCATTGGTGATATTGAAAAAGGTGGGGTATTTGCACAACTTTATGGAACCTGGGCACTTTTGACTAAAGAAGAAAGAGAATTACTCTGTGGCTTTATTATTAATAAATTCAGAGGGAATTATACAATTTTAGAACCAGGATTGAAAGAAATTGAAAAATTAACTCAAATTCCAGTTGTAGGTGTTGTTCCTTATTCTCGTTTTCTGCTGGATGATGAAGATAGTATGACGGAAAAAATTGAAAACTCATATAAGTCACTCAAAACCGTTGATATTCAAGTTGGTATTATTCGCCTTCCCCATATATCAAATTTCACCGATTTTGACCCATTAACGAATGAGCCTGACGTGGAAACTCAATACATTTTTCCCGATGAAAATTTTAGTAAGTTTGATGTGATAGTGCTTCCTGGAAGCAAAAATACTATTCGAGACCTTCAATGGTTGAAGAAATTTAACCTTCAAGAACGTTTGGAAAGCTATATAAACAATGGTGGAGTGGTATTAGGAGTGTGTGGTGGTTATCAGATGCTAGGAGAATCTATAATAGATATCGATGGAAATGAAGATTTCCAAGGTGAAATAGATGGTCTAAAAATCATTCCGATGAAAACCTTTTTTGAGAAAGAAAAGATACTTAAAAACATGCAAGGATATTTGGCAAAAGCTGAACACATTTCAGTGAAAGGGTATGAAATTCATCAGGGGAAAGGCTCTTTCCAACAGGCTTATGAACCACTTTTTAATCTCAACTTAGGGAACAGAATCGAATCTGAAGGTATAATAATCAATAATCAGATATTTGGAACCTACCTTCATGGATTGTTTGATGATGGATCGTTCCGAAGATATTTTGTCAATTTACTTCGCAAAAGAAAAGGTTTAGCAACCATATCATCGGTTTCTCCATCCTGGCAAGAAGTCGTAGAAAAAGAGCTTGACCGTTTGGCAGACTTTCTTGAAACCTGCCTCGATATTGAACGGATAGAAAGCTTGATAGAGAATTTTTAAATACAACAGGAGGATCTTTATGTTACTCCGAAGACTGGAAGACTGTGATGAATTTATAGCTGGCGATTTAACTAGACTTCGTGAAATACTCCATCCGGATAAATTAGGAATTGATATCCATTACAGCCTTGCCCATGCTACTCTTCCGCCCGGGCGTACATCTCAGCCTCATTATCTCTATTCATCTGAAGTATATTATATTATATCTGGCAAAGGGATTATGCACATAAATAGCCAAATCGAGCAGGTGGAGGAAGGTTCGACCATTTACATTCCTCCACAATCCATACAATTCATTGAAAACGCCGGGAGCCAAGACTTGGTATTTCTATGTATTGTTGATCCAGCCTGGAAAAAAGAAGATGAAATTGTTCTTTGATTATGAGAGATAAGCTTGAGTTAAGATTTATACTCTAACATACGCTGAATACTTCGTTCGGCTCGCTGGCGAATTGTCTCGGGCAGGTTAATTTCACCATAACCAAAACGGAGAGAATAGAGGACCTTTTCCAGGGTTATTTTTTTCATGTCGGGACAGATTGCCTGTGCTGAAGCGGGATAAAAATTTTTCTCAGGATTTTCTTTACGAAGACGATAGAGTATACTAACCTCAGTCCCAATGATAAATTCGCTTTTTTTGGATTGACCAATAAATCGCGACATTCCCTCAGTTGATTGAACCTCATCAGCTAAATCAATCACTTCAGGAAGACATTCAGGGTGAACAACAACCAA
>NZ_DAOLQM010000079.1:0-8334 GCF_035418125.1 Atribacter sp.
GAATATATTAATAAAACCTTACCAGTGAAAGTGATTGAAGCGGATCGAAAAACCAGGAATGTTGTGGTTTCACATAAAATTATCGTTGAAGAAGAAGAATTAAAAAAGAGACAAGAAACCCTTGCCAATCTTGAAGTTGGTCAAATCAGGAAAGGGATTGTTAAAAATATTACCAGTTTTGGTGCTTTTGTTGATTTAGGTGGGATTGATGGATTGTTGCACATTTCAGAGATATCCTGGGGTAGAATTGGAAAGTTAGAGGATATATTGAATAAAGGTGACGAAATTGATATTCGAGTGATAGGGTGGGACCCCAAAAAAGAGGAAATATCCCTAAGTATGAAGCGCCTTAAACCAGATCCATGGGAAAGCGTTGAAGAAAAAATGAAAGTAGGGGATATCGTTCAGGGCAAAGTAATATCCATTAAAGATTTTGGAGTATTTGTAGAGATCGAAGAAGGGATTGAGGGTCTAGTTCACATTTCTGATATTTCTTGGGGATATGTTAAGCATCCGAAAGAAGTGGTTAAAGTAGGTGATATTGTTGATGCTCGAATTCTCGATATTGATAAAGAAAAAAAACGTTTATCACTTGGTTTAAAACAAATCCATCCCGACCCGTGGCTTTCAGTCGGTGAAAATTATCCGGTTGATAGTGTAGCTCGAGTGCGGGTAGAACGGATCAACCCCAAGGGTGCCATTGTTGAAATTGAAGATGGTGTTGAAGGAAAGATACCCATCGAAGAACTATCCTGGAAACGTGTGAATCGAGTAAGCGAAATTTTACGCCGGAATCAGTTAATTGATGCCCGTATAGTCGACGTTGATCCGGAGAACCGTCAAATTACTTTAAGCCTAAAGCAGATGAAAGAAAATCCTTGGGAGCAGGCCCAAAACCTTTGGAAGGTTGGAGATACAGTTGATGGGAATGTTCAAAGGCTAATGAATTTTGGAGCTTTTATTGAACTGATACCCGATGTTGAAGCCCTCCTTCCTCTTTCGGAATTAGATTGGGAGCCGGTTAAACATCCTGGTCAGTTACTTAAAAAAAGTCAGACACTGCCAGTTAAAATTATTGAGTTTCAACCAGAAGAGCAAAGGATTGTAGTAAGCCGGAAGGCAATCCTTCCTGATCCTTGGTTCGAAATAAAAAATAAATACCCAGTAGGAAGTATTCATACCGGAAAAGTTGTCAGAATTGTGGATTTTGGAGCTTTTATTGAATTGGAAAAGGGATGGGATGGTTTAGTTCACATTTCAGAGATATCTGATAAACGAATTTCCTCTCCCTCAGAAGTAATCGAAGAGAATCAAGAAGTCAATGTAAAGATTATTAAACTGGATGACCAGGAGAGAAAAATTGGTCTGAGCATTAAGCAAACTCTCCCTCGTGATGAAGAAAAAGAACGAACAAAAGAAAGGGAAAAACCCAAAAAAGAACAACCAATAACTCAAACCAATGGTAGAACTACTTTGGGCGATGTTTTTGGAGATACTTTTAATAATCTTCTCAATAATATGAAAAATAATTCATGATAGAAGTTGTTGATGTTGTTTTTGAGAAGCGGATCCAGAATGTCATAAATGAAATAAAAGATATTGCAGAAGGTTTTGAAAGAGTCGTAGTGGCCTTTTCTGGAGGAGTCGACAGTACGGTTGCACTTTTTCTTTCGATATATGCTTTGGGGAGAGAAAAAGTGCAAGCATGTACCGTTGACTGGGAAGAGTATTTTCCCTATCATGCCCGAGAGAATATTGACTTTCTTATATCCTGTTTTCATGTCCCGCATTTGTATCTTCCTGGAAGAAATATCATTGAAGAGGTTGTAAGCCGTGGACCTGCTTGTAATCTCTGCACCAGAAAAGCCAAATTAGATAATCTTCAAAAGAATTTTGGGGAAAAAACACTGATAATCGGTGGTGCTAATCAGAGTGATAGTTGGGGAATCCGCGGTCTTAAGCTGATACGAAATACCTATTCGCCTCTTTTTGACTTCTCCAAGCAAGAAATTTTTCAGATTTGCCAGATTATGAATATTCCCGTCCGACGAATAGGCGAAAATAGTGTCCGAGAAGGTTGCGTATTAAAACATCTCTATAAACCGCTGGCAGCAAAAGTTCATGGACAGGCGGTGGTAAAAGCCAACCAGGTTTTATTACAAACCCTCCATCAAGAGGGATTTAAAAGCGAGATAGCTAATGTTAAAATTGTCGGACCTTTACAGAAGAATCAGGCACTGATTAATCTTCGACCGTTTCCCAATCCAAAGCTGAAGTCGATTATTTCTCAAAGAATGACCGATTTCGAAGAAATCGATACCATAACCTGGGTTGATCGTCCTCTTACCTTAGTAATACGTGCCAATCCTGGCCTTTACCGCAATTTCGATTCCCGGTATTGGATTGAAAATGGTAAAATTCAACCAGACTTTGTTCAGCCAGTTTCATTTCAATGGATGCCATCAACCAATCGAAGACTTCGGACCTTTCAGGTTGTCGATTTTTGGATATAATTATGAGCAAATGAAAAGCATGATGGTGATTGAAAAGGAGAGAAGTGACGTACAATGACCAGTTCTGAGTTGAGGCAAAAATTCCTGGATTTTTTTGAAAAAAGAGGACACAAGATACTTCCCAGTGCTTCGTTGATACCAAACGATCCAACTCTGCTTTTAACCATTGCTGGTATGGTGCCTTTTAAACCAATTTTCTTAAACAAAATCCAGCCTAATTTTAAGCGGGTTGTCAGTGTCCAAAAATGTGTTCGGGTTAATGACCTGGGAAATGTTGGTCATACAGCCCGCCATCATACTTTTTTTGAAATGTTAGGAAATTTTTCTTTTGGTGATTATTTTAAAAAAGAAGCCTGTCTATGGGGATGGGAATTTCTCACTCAGACGATCGGTTTTTCTCCTGATAGAATGTGGGTTTCAGTTCATCGTAAAGACCAAGAAGCTTTCGAAGTTTGGAAGAATTGTGTTGGTGTCCCACCGGAAAGAATTGTTTTCTTAGGTGATGAAGATAACTTCTGGGCTTCAGGACCGATTGGTCCCTGTGGGTATTGCTCAGAAATTTATTATGATCGTGGGGAAGCAAGGGGTTGTGGTCAGTCCACCTGTACCCCGGGGTGTAATTGTGATAGATATCTTGAAGTATGGAATCTGGTTTTTATGGAATTTGATCGAAAAGCCGATGGAACTCTTGAGGAACTTCCTAAAAAAAATATTGATACCGGTATGGGATTGGAGCGTTTAGCCTCGGTTGTTCAGGAAACTGATACTGACTATGAAACCGATCTCTTTTTCCCCATAATTCAAGGTTTGGAGAAAATATCAGGCAATGATTACTTGATACCAGCCTTAAAACCCCCTTTCCGGATTATTGCCGATCATATTCGTGCCATTGTTTTTCTTATTGCCGATGGAATCTATCCTTCAAATGAGGGAAGAGGCTATATTTTAAGGCGCTTGATCCGTCGCGCCTATCGATATGGAGGAAAAATAGGAATCCATCAGCCTTTTCTCCATGAGTTACTATTTACTGTCATTGATGGAATGAGTAACGCTTATCCAGAACTATTCATGCGAAAAGATATTATTTCAAAAATTGTATTTCAAGAAGAATCCCGCTTTCAGGGAACCCTGCAAAGTGGAGAAGCCTTTTTAAGTCAATTAATTGAACAAACCAAAAAAAATAAAAAACAACAGCTTTCTGGAAAGGATATTTTCATGCTCTATGATACTTATGGATTTCCGTCAGATGTAGCTGAAGATATTCTTCAAGAAGAGGGTTTGCAATTTGATAAAACAGAATTTGAAAATCAAATGGAACAGCAAAAAAATAGAGCACGTAAAGCACGCGGTGAAAAAGATCGGCTTATAAGGAGCCAAAAGGAAGTCGAGGAGCTATTTACCGGTGTTTACAGTCGCTTTGTAGGATACAATCAATCTATGGTCAATACCGATATGGTAGCTCTATCCGATGGAGAGGACCGTATCAGCCAAGCGGAAACTGGCCAGAAGGTAATCGTCGCCTTGAAAGAATCACCCTTTTATCCGGAAAAAGGAGGGCAAGAGTTTGATACCGGCTGGATAGAATCCGAACAAGGAAGGGTTCAGGTCGAGAAGGTCTACTCTGAATTTTTAATCGAGGGTACAGTAGTCAGTGGACAAATCAAAGAAAATGATCGAGTTTGGGCAAAAATTGATACCCAACGTCGCCGACTCATTGAAATTCATCACACGACCACTCACTTGCTTCATCGAGCACTGCGGGAAATCTTGGGTTCACAAGTAAAACAAGCTGGATCCTGGGTAGGAGAAAGTGGACTTCGCTTTGATTTTACCCATTTTTCTGCTTTGTCTGAGGATGAAATCGACGCTGTAGAAGAGATTGTAAATCAAAAGATTTTTGAGGACTTACCGGTGGTGATAAGTTATTCAAGCCTGGATGAAGCTCAGAGAGCAGGTGTTATTGCATTGTTTGAAGAGAAATATCAATCACTAGTTCGGATTGTCCGAGTGGGTGATTACACTGCCGAGCTTTGTGGAGGAACCCATTTACGGCGAACCAGTGAGGCTGGTCTTTTTAAAATTATTACCGAATCCAGCATAGGATCGGGTTTAAGAAGAGTAGAAGCAGTAGCTGGATCAGTTGCTTATAAATATCTTCAGGACTATTTCCACCTGGGACGTGATATTAAAAAAATTTTTGGATCGGATCATTATCAGATATTACCAGCTATTAATAATTTAATCGAGAATAATAAACATTATAAAGAAGAACTCCAACGGACCTTTCAATCTCATGCACGTCAGGCAATTCTTGATGCTCTCCAAGTTGCTGGAAGCAACAACCCGCCAATTTACCTGACTCATCTTTTTGTTGAAAATCCACCGGAGATAGACTATTTAAAAGAGATGGTTGATGAATTACGTACTCGCCTGAGCCAGGGAATAGTAGTCTTGGGGATTAAAAAAGATGAAGCAATTTCTGGTGTTTTAGCTGAAATAAATCTCCCCCAGCCAATCGATTTGAATCGTTTGGTTCGTGAAATAACCAAGAAAATTGGTGGTGGTGGAGGAGGGAGGCCGTCTTTGGTTCAATTTGGTGGTATCCCCTTTGGCTCTTGGGAAAAATTTGTAGAAGAAATCAAGAAAATGACCAATCAAATCTCTTGATATTGAAGAAGAAGAGGGAAAAGATAAGCTTTTTATATTATAAATTCAGTAAAACTTGATTTATCAATATCAAAAACTCAAAGGAATTTGTTGGTGAAAAAAATATTAGCGGTCGATTTAGGAGAAAAGAGAATCGGGTTTTCTTACAATCGTGGGACAAGCTTTGCTTCACCTTTGAAGGTGATTTCCAGTGAGAACCTAAAAAAAAATGTTGAGAATATAATCGAAGTGGCCCAACAAGTTCAAGCTGAAGTCATTGTTTTGGGTTTGCCTTTGCGACTAAATAATTCAGTAAAAAGCGAAGCGCAAAAAATTATCGAGTTTCGTGAGTTATTAATTAAGCGTTTTCCCGGTGAAGTGGTACTTTTTGACGAGAGGTTAACGACCAAAGAAGCAGAGAAAAGATTGCTGGAAGCTGATGTAAGTCGGAAAAAAAGGAAAATGGTTATCGATCAGTTAGCGGCAACCATAATTCTCCAAACCTATATTGATTCTACTCAAATATGAAAAAATATCATTTCGGATTAATCGTTGTTACTTATTTATTTTGTTTTATTCTTTATATATCATTTTATTATTCTCCAGGATTAAGTGGTGTTTCTCAAACCATGGTTATCCAATCCGGAATGACCAATCGAGTGATTGCCCAAGATTTTAAGAAGAACGATCTCATATCTTCTCCAGCTCTTTTTTTGGCTTTTACATTTTTAAGCGATCAAAGTCGATTGATTGCTGGGAATTATCAGTTTCGATCAGGAGAAACCATTTCCCAAATTGTGAGCAGAATTGCTCAAGGTCGTTCTTATCAAGTCAAAGTAACCTTTCCTGAGGGTTCAACAGTTAAACAAATGGCTGAGTGGCTTGATCAAGCTGGAATTTGTCGACAGGAGGATTATTTAAGTTATACTCAACAACCGACAATTTTTCAAAAACCATGGTTATCCGAAGCAAAAAATTTAGAAGGTTATTTGTTTCCCGATACTTATTATTTATCACCAGGCACCAATCCCAAGCAGGTCATTGAAATCCAATTAAAACGATTTGAGGAAGTTTATCCCGGAAGTCTCTTGGAGGAAAGTTTTACCGAGATGAGCCAAAAAGTAATATTAGCTTCAATAGTCGAGAGAGAAGCACAGTTAATAAATGAAAAACCTATAGTCGCTTCAGTTTTTTTAAATCGCTTGAAATCGAATATGAAATTAGAGTCGTGTGCAACGGTCATTTATGCCTGGAATCAGGAAAAGGGAGTGCAGCTCTCATCATTGAGCTTGGAAGATTTAACCATACCATCTCCTTACAATACCTACCTTCACAAAGGGCTTCCTCCAACTCCGATTTGTAATCCTAGTCTTGATTCTTTAGAAGCAGTAGTAAATCCTCCTCAAACCGATTATTATTTTTTTGTACTGGGAGAAAATGGATCGCACAATTTTTCCAAAACCTTTGATGAACACCTAAAAAACAAACAGAAGAGTACAATCCAATGAAGCAGTTGTTAAGGAAATTTTATCCATCACTTTATGTTGATGAAATATCTGAGATCCCACTGGATTTGTTAAAGAAAAGAGGGATACAGGGTTTGATTATCGATCTCGATAACACTATCGCACCATGGGACCAGCCAACTGTTACTCAGTCGGCAGAAAGGTGGCTGAAAAAAGCTAAAAATGATGGATTTAAAATATTTCTGGTGTCCAACTCCACAACTTCAAGAGTCAATTACTTCATGGAATCCTTGGGTATCCCTGGGATATCTATGGCCCAAAAGCCGCGACGCGGTTCCTTTCGTAAGGCTCTGGAATCGATGGACTTGAATTACAATCAGGTTACTGTGATTGGTGATCAAATATTTACCGATGTTTTAGGAGGGAATCGATTAAATCTCCATACTATTTTAGTCAATCCCATTAACCGAAAAGAATTCTTTTTTACCCGCCTGGTACGATTGGTGGAAAAATTTGTTATGAAAAGGTTTCTTCAATGGTTCAACAAAACCGAATAACCGCTCGAACCAACTTGTTAGGACTCATTGGACATCCAGTGGATCATTCACTGTCACCAGTATTTCAAAATGCAGCGCTCAACGCTTTAAACCTCGACTACGTCTATTTAGCTTTCGATATTTCCACTGGGGACCTTATGGACGCTGTTCGGACGCTTCGAACTTGGCGATTGAAGGGAATAAACGTTACAGTTCCACACAAGGAAAAAATTATTCAATGGTTGGATAGATTGGATGATACTGCCTTACTATTGGGAGCAGTGAATGTTGTGGTTGTAAAAGATGAAGAGTTAGTTGGTTATAATACTGATGGGATTGGTTTCGCTAAAGCTCTGGATTTTAATCAGATTAACCTTAATGGTAAACAGGTTGCTCTTTTGGGAGCTGGAGGAGCTGCTCGAGCTGTTTTATCGGTGCTCATTGAAAGAGGAGTTCGTAAGGTTATAGTGTTTAATCGTTCGTTCGAGAGGTCTTTACAATTTCAGCAGTGGGCAAAAAATTCATTCGCCACGGTAATAGAAATTGATAACTGGGAGAGCTTTATAAATGGTCAATCTTCTTTTTTGAGCCAGGTTGATGTTTTGATTAATGCTACTAGTTTGGGACTTAGCCAGGAAATCATTGAAGTTCCATGGAACGGTATTGATAACTGTGAATTGGTAATTGATGTAGTCTATAATCGTGAAGAAACTCCTCTGGTAAGAGAAGCACGAAAAAAGGGGAAAAAAGCTTTTGATGGAAAGATGATGTTACTTTTTCAGGGAGCGGAGAGTTTTCGTTTGTTTACTGGCTTTGAAGCCCCCATTGGAGTAATGGAAAAAGCCTTGAATGAGGCATTGAGGTAAGTATCTTGCTGACTTTCTGTCATTCTGAAGAGTCCGGTGTTTCTATCGGATGACGTAGCAATCTCATCCGGCTTCACCGTCATTCTGAGGAGTCTGGTGTTTTTTTCTGGACGACGTGAGAATCTCATCCACCTACTCCGTCATTCTGAGGAGTCCGGTGTTTTTTCTGGACGACGTGAGAATCTCATCGGTTAAAGTATTTGAAATGTAAAAAACCTAAAAGAAGAAATCCTCACGGATTCTTAATACCAATCCTCAGGATGACAGTGTTGAGATATTCGTGGTAAATTATATATTGCGAGTAGAC
>NZ_DAOLQM010000080.1:0-3610 GCF_035418125.1 Atribacter sp.
ATTTTCTCCTTCTTCCCAGTGGAGACCGTCTAAATCACTGGTTTTAACAAATTCTCCCGCGTTGAAAAAAAAGTATTGGTGATCTCTTGCAAACATTTCATAATAACCGGCTAACTTTTTTGATTTTTCGTATCCACCTACCATCATTTCCTCCCAATCAGTCAATTTTCCTAATGGAGGCGGAGAAACGAGTAATGCTTTGGGAGATTGAGAATCACGACCGGCTCGGCTTTTTTGAACTAATTGTATTAACGAATCTGCGGCTGCGGCAATATCAAAAGCTGATTTGTTAAATCTCAGTTTGAGGTCGTTGGTTCCCAACATGATAATAACAAGATCCAAAGGCAGGTGTGATTCCAAGCAGGGAATGAGGTATTTTTTACCGTTCTTTTCTCCTTCAATTGGGTCATCCCATATGGTGGTTCTTCCATTTAGCCCTTCTTCGATTATTCGATAATCTTTACCTAATTCTTTTTGTAAAACTCCGGTCCATCTTTTCTCAAAAGGATATCTTCCCCTATCAACCGGATTCCAGCCCCAAGTTAAAGAATCACCAAAACAAAGAATCTCTTTAACCTCGATATTTTTCATTAAATTACTCCTTTCCAAAATTTTCATTATAAATCATTAAAAGCGCCAAAATTTTTTTGTATACCAATAAAAAATCTTTAACAATTAAATTGATAAATTCTAATTATTATCCGTTTCAGCTTGACTGGTTAATAAAAAACCTACGGCTTCCTGACATGCTTTAGCTACTGCAGTAGAAGAAACCGTTGCTCCACTAATTGCTTCGATGTCGTCCCCTAATTCAAATTTATCATTAATTGATTTTTTTAAAAATTGAACTAAAAAACTTGGTTGGGTAATAAGATCTCCTAATGAAGGGGTTTCGTTTTGTTCTAAAATTTGAATGCCAATTATCTGATTATTCAAAGAAGAAAAAGCGACCAAAACAACGATATCGCCTCGATAACCAGAACTCAAAATTTTAAAAATATAACCATTTTCTTTCCCTTGGATAAACACTTGGTAGATCTCTTGGATGACTGCATTCCCTTTAGATTCTGGTAACACTTTATTATACCGTTCAATGAATTCAGCACCAATAAATACTCTTTTCAATTGGTTCATTGTATTTTCATCGATTTGGTTCGAGGCTGATTCAGCCCATAATTTCCCAACAGATAAAAAAACCGATATAAATAGGGTAAGGATTAACAATATTCTTTTATAGTTCATGGTTTTCTCCTTTTCATTAAAGGATAAAATAGATTATATTGATGATTAATGTTATCTTCTCTTGTAAACATCAACAAGAAATATGAAAACCTCCTCCATTTTACAATAAATTTAGGCTAATCTATAATACTAATGATATAATAAACATTATTTTATATGATAGGAGGTATCAGATGAGAAAAACAAATATTATATTTATTATCTCTTTAATAAGCCTTTTCTTTATAGTTGGTTGTACGAATCCTCCCTCTCCAACTCCTTCCCCAACACCTGAAATACCAAGTGAGGTCTATGAAGCACGAGACTGGGGCATTACTCAGGCTAACTTGGAGGACGTTAGGGTCCCAATGGATGCTGTTTGGTCGGTTGTAAATATTACTCCGGAAGGACTGGTGGGATATACCACTTATCGGTTTACCTATATCGACAATGAAGGAACCTGGACCATTGAAGTAGGTTATCCCATTGTGTTGGAACCGATTTACAATGTAGAAATTTTCCTAAATGGCCTGAGTATTTGGGAGGGAAGTATCCAAATTCCATTTGATTAGTTATATATTAAAACAAATCTGCTTCTTTTGAAGGAATTTTAAAGGTTATTATTCTGTTTTCTTGGAAGAGATATTTTGCTTCCTTAGGGGAGGGATTCTCAGGTGTCAAAATTAATCGATGAGTTTAAAGAGTTCATAAGCCGTGGAAATGTGGTTGATCTTGCTGTTGGTTTCATCATTGGTACCGCTTTTGGGGCAATTGTTAAATCGCTGGTTGATGACGTCATCATGCCTCCAATTGGCTTAGCTTTGGGTAAAGTCGATTTTTCCAATCTTTTCGCAGTCTTAAAAGAAGGAGATACACCTCCACCCTATCATACCGTTGCAGCTGCCAAGGAAGCAGGAGCGGTCACGCTTAACTATGGTTTGTTTATTAACAGCATAATAACTTTTCTCATTATTGCTTTGGCAGTGTTTTTGTTGGTAAAAATCATCAACCAAATGCAGCGGAAAAAAGAAGTTCCACCTGCCGCTCCAACCACCAAAGATTGTCCTTTCTGCTTTACCGCTATACCAATTAAAGCCGTTCGCTGTCCAAATTGCACATCTGAACTATCCAAAGCATGATTTTTACAGAACATGAAATTTTTTAATCATATCCCCGTTGTTGACTTTAAAATATACAAAACAATGGGGATATGATTTTTTAGGTCTTCCATTTTAGCTGCGATAGAACTTCTGAGTTAACACAATTATTTGGTATTTTCCCTGAAAGTGCTAACCGAATATTTTTCACAACCCCTTCGGCTATCCCCTGATAGGAAGTATCGGTTGCTCCTGCTATATGAGGAGTAACTAAAACTTTTGGGTGTTGTAGGAGTGGATCTTGAGGACTAGTGGGTTCCTGCCAAAATACGTCCATCGCCACGCCTGCTAATCGTTCATCCCCCAGTGCATCGGAAAGAGCTTCTCGATCAATCAATCCGCCTCGAGCTGGATTAATTAGATAAGCACCATTCTTGATCATTTGAAATGCCTTACGATTAAAAAGGCATCGAGTATCTTCATTTTGCGGCAAGCACAAAAAAATATAATCAGCTAGGCTTAATAGCTCAGGAAAGGCATTCATACCCTTAACCCATTCAAAATTCAAACCTGGAGGAAGATAATGGGGATTTTTTTTCACACCAATCAATTTCATTCGAAAGGAAATCAGTCTTTTAGCTAATTCCACCCCTATTCCTCCAACCCCAACAATTCCGGCGGTTTTTCCCATAAGACTATTCCCACAAGGTGCTCCCCATGGAAAACCCTTCCAAACCGATTCTTGAATTGATGGGAATGAACGGCTTAAAGCTATGGCTGACATGACACACCATTCTGCAACCGACTCGGCATTTCCAGTACCGTGGGTTGGAACATTGGCTACAGCAATACCGTTTTCAGTGGCAGCTTGAATGTCAACGCCCTCCAAACCAGAACCCCATTGTTGGATGAGTTTGAGATGAGGTGCGCTATTAATTACGTGACGATCAATTCGAGTCATAGTTGGTATTATAACCGACGCATCTTTTGCTTCCTCAACGACTTTCGAAGCGGGTATTTGATAGGATTCAAATTCCGGTAAATTTTTTCTCAAAAAATGTATAATCGATTCAAAATGGATGCCTGCAACCAAAACTTTCATAGCGTTAATCACTTTCTCATTTTTTGTTTTTTTAAAATTCTTTCAAACCCCAACCCAACTGATACCGACCTGGAAGTTCAACTGGGAGTTGGCCATTTGGTTGTATTTCGCCCTTAAGAATTTTTCCTAAGGCTTCAATGCTAACCGGCCGATCTCCATAAGTTGCAACAGCCGCCCCATAATCAGTCAC
>NZ_DAOLQM010000080.1:3710-8288 GCF_035418125.1 Atribacter sp.
AGAGCTTGGTATACTGCTTTCTGTTCAGCTGGTTCATGATTCTTATCCGCTCCAAATAAAAGCACATCAGCTCCCGCTTGAAAAGCGAGTATCGATGCTTCTTCCATACCCCATTGCTGGTCTATCGCTCCCATTCCCATCGAATCAGTAATAATAAGACCATTAAAGCCCCAATCATTACGGAGAATTGATAATATTTCTTTCGATAGAGTCGCAGGGAAATCGTCTCCTTCACTCAAGGCCGGTACAACAATATGAGCCGACATAACAGCTGGTACACCATTTTGTACCATTTGTTGAAAGGGAACCAATTCAACTTTTTCCAAATCTTCTCGGCTTCGATTGATAAAAGGTAAGCCGGTGTGGGAATCGATTCCAGCATCTCCGTGACCGGGAAAATGTTTTGCTGTACAGAGAACTCGCTCTTTTTTGTAGGGTTCTATCATTACTGATCCAAGATTTGAAACAATTTCCGGGTCAGAGCCAAAGGAGCGAATTCCGATTATTGGGTTTGCTGGATTACTGTTTACGTCAACGACTGGTGCAAAATTTAAAGTAATCCCAAGAATACGTAATTCTCGAGCACAAATCTCTGCTGCTTTCTGGGCAAATTCAGTATTCCTAGTAGCTCCTAAAGCCATATTTCCTGGAAATACTGTTACCCCTTCAGTTAGTCGAGCAACCAATCCTCCTTCTTGGTCTATTGAAACCAAAGGAGGTATTTGTCCATGTTTTTCTGCACAATATTGAACGGCATTTATTAAAGAGGCGACTTGAATTGGACTTTCTATGTTCCCTGCAATGGAATAGAGAATAATCCCCCCTAAATGATAATCTCGAATCATTTCTTCCAATTCTGGAGTCAAAACTGGACCTCGAAAAAATCCAAAGATAACTTGTCCAACCTTCTCCTCGAGTGACATACTGCTAAGAATGTTCTCGATTTTATAATTATCTTGAGCAAAACCAGAGGCGCTGAAGAAAAGAATCAATATCATGAATAGGTATCCAATAAACTTTAACCGAAATCCTTTCCCTTTAATCATCTCATCACTCCTTCCTTTTTCCTGCTATTTTTCATCATATCATATTCATAATTAGAAATTTGATAATTCATAAGTAAAATCATGAGATTTTTTAGATGATAAAGAAATGATTGAGTTGAATTAAAATGTGAAAAATGAATTACTCTTTTCATATTTAAATAATTCACTTTTCGGGTATAATGGTGAATTATGTTTAAGAGTATAAGTAGAACCCAAGCGATATTTTTCCTCATCCTTACAGCTATCCTCTGGAGCTTTGGAGGGTTACTGATAAAAATAGTAACCTGGAATCCAATTGCAATTGCAGGAATGCGCAGCGCCATAGCGAGTATTTTTATTCTTATTTACCTTCGCCGTCCTCGTCTAAACTGGACGAAAAATCAGATTTTAGGAGCCTTGTTCTATGCTGCAACTGTCATTCTCTTCGTTTATGCTACCAAGAAAACAACTGCTGCCAATGCGATACTCCTTCAGTATAGTGCACCAATCTATGTGGCACTTCTTGGCCATAGAATTCTTGGAGAGAAAACCAGCCGACTTGATTGGATAATTATTTTTACTGTCATTGGAGGTATGATGCTCTTCTTTTTTGATCAATTTCAAATCGGCAACGTACTGGGAAATATAGTAGCTATTTTAAGTGGAGTAACCTTTGCACTTCTCACCATTTATCTACGCAGTCAAAAGGATGCGTCGCCCCTTGAATCAGTTTTGATGGGTAATATTCTCACTGCTCTGATTGCTATTCCTTTTATGTTGACATCAGCTCCTGGGAAAGGAAGCTGGCTTGGCCTTATTCTACTGGGTTTATTTCAAATTGGTTTAGCTTATATTTTGTACTCCATCGCCATTAAATATGTCACTGCCTTAGAAGGAAGTCTGATTCCAATTATCGAGCCAATTCTCAATCCAATTTGGGTTTTTCTTTCTCTTGGGGAAAAACCCAGCAAATGGGCACTAATCGGCGGAAGTATAATTATCGTTGCTATGATTCTTCGTTATCTGCTTCCTGCTTTAATGAATAAACAACAAAAAACCTTTCAACAAAACCAAAAAATTCCCGTTAATCCTTCGGGTAAGTAAAGAGAAAATTTCCATCTAAAAAGAGAAAGGTGCAATTTGCCTCTACCATTGAATTTTAGCTTATTTCCCAAAAGACCTTTCGCTTCTTTGCAAGCGGTCGATATCAGGAGTAGTTCCATCCTGAAGGCGATAAAGCATTTCTCCTGCATTAGGAACCACTAATATTCCTTCCTCTTCCTTCCCCAGGTAGTCATTGGGGTTAAGTGAACGGTAATCAAGATAGCCAAGATTGATTGACTCACAAAGTTCCCGAGGAAGACCGGTGGCCAAGGTTACTTGAATTCGTGGGTACTCTTTACTATCCTGGTAAATACCGATCCCTTTTACATGAGTCGAATGAGCTACAATACCTTTGGGAACATGCTGACATTTCTCCCAATTGGCAAGAAAGTAATCTCGAGTATGGTAACCAATTTCCTTCAAGTATTTCCCATGAGTAATAGAGATTTCCTTAAGGTGAGGCGCATAAATGATAATTTCACCACCATCATCAACAACCGGCTCGAGCTTATACATACATTTTCCACCCACCCAGAGCTCGGTATACATAGCCGGAGCAATCGAAATCACTTTTTTGAAAGGCTTTGGCTTATAAACAACATTCACCCGAGATGATAAATGAACTGCCTGCTGCCAAGATTCGATTGGATCTCCAGTAAAGAGTCCAAAAGGAATTTTCCCTTTCATAACAAGACAAAAGGCAGTTATCGGTATAGATACCAATTGAGCTGCTTGATTGATAATCTGTCGAGAAGGAGTATCTCGATGACCAATGGTCTTTGGGTTGGTAATAAGAGCCGATAACCAGTGAAAAGCATTAATAATTTCTGGTCCTGAAATACCGGGAAATAAATATTTATAACTTCCTGAAAAACCAACAACTTCATGGGGAAAAACTGGGCCTAGGATGATTAACTGATCATATTCGAATATTTTCTTGTTGATGTTAACAGGAATCGGTTCTGCTAGGAGGCCTCCGGTTATTTTTTTTACCTTTTCTTCAGCTAATGTCCCAATAAGCTTCAACTGACGGGGTTCATCCCATTGATGATTAAAAATATTGATTCCTGATGCTTTTGCTTGGGATGGAGTAACTCCAAAATGTTCATGTATTTGCTCTGAAGTCATGGCTGGATGAGTTCCCAAAGCAATGAGAAAGTCTAATTTTTTAACCCGCTTTAAAAGAGTGCTTTGAAAAGAGGAGAAGAATAACTGAAGAGGAATAGTTCGAGTGTTATCGGGAACAATAACTAAAATCCTTTTTCCCTCAAAAGAATATTTTTCCAATTCTCGAAAAATCAGTTGCTTTAATTCTGAATCAGAAAGACCGATGGCTGGGCTATCTAACTCATTCATCATAATTATTTATCCTCCCATTGGGTATGAAAGATCCCTTCCCGGTCAATTCGTCGATAGGTATGAGCACCAAAGAAATCTCGTTGGGCTTGAATGAGGTTGGTTGGAAGCGATGACGAAGACCAGGCCTCGAGTGAAGCCAATGCTCCTTGAAATGACGGAAGTGGAAGGTGGTTTTCCACACCAATTTTAGCAACATGGCAAAGCGAAGAAAGCTTTTTCTGGAGATCAGGGATAAACTCTGGAGATTCAATAAGCATTTCTAAGTTAGGGTCTTGAAAAGCAAGCTGAATTCTGTTTAAAAGTCGGGTCCGAAGAATGCAGCCTCCTTTCCAGATTCGGGCAATATCAGCCAGTGGAAGGCTCCAATTTTTTTCTTGAGAGGCAACTGAGAGCATGTGCATTCCCTCGTTAAATGCCATGAGATTGGCCAAATATAATCCATCGGCTAAAGAAGTAAAGAACTGCTGGGACTCTTGACTAGAAAAGGAAAGAGGGGTTTTCGATCGAATTTTTGCTGCCAGCTTGAGACGGTTCGCTTTTTGAGCTGAGAGTACCCGTGTTACTACCGCTTGATTGATGGTTGGAATTGGAACACCAAAATCCAGGGCGATTTGGGAAGTCCATTTTCCGGTTCCTTTTTGTTCAGCTCGATCATCGATCAGATCGATGAGATAAAAACCAGTTTCCGGATCTCGATAATTTAAGATTTCAATTGATATTTCAAGCAGAAAAGAATTTAAATTTTCTCGTTGGTTCCATTGTTTGAAGACTTCAGCTATAGCTGGAGGATCCATCTTAAAAAGTTTGCGCATCAAATCGTAGGCTTCAGCAATGAGTTCCATGAGGGCATATTCGATTCCATTGTGAACCATTTTCACAAAATGTCCGGCTCCACCTGGGCCTAAGTAAACACAACAGGGTCCATCTTCGGTTTGGGCTGCTGCTTTAAGTAATATATCCTGAATGAATTCATATCCAGCACGATGACCCCCGGGCATAATAGAAGGACCATACAAAGCACCCTCTTCCCCTCCACTAATTCCAGTTCCTAAGTAATAGAATCCACGTTTTTCGGCTTCCTGCTCCCGTC
>NZ_DAOLQM010000081.1:0-8236 GCF_035418125.1 Atribacter sp.
TCCTGCCAGAAAGAAGAGAGACCGATCAAAATAAGACTATTATTCAACAACGTTATCATAACTACTCCTAATATGGTGCCAATGACCGTACCCGATCCCCCAGTTATCCTAGTTCCACCCAATACCACCGGCGCTATAACACTCAGCTCGGTACCTACTAAATAAGTCGGATTGCTATAGCGAATCAGCGAAACATGAAGAACACCGGCTATTCCGGCTAGTATTCCAACATAACAGTAAATAAAAAATTGAATGTTGAAAACATTCATACCGGATCGTTTAGCTGCCTCCATGTCGCCGCCTATGGCATATATTCCTCTTCCTAACTGAGTGTAGGTAAGGATAAACCAGGTGAGAAGAGCAACAGCTATGAAAATCACGGTAAATATTGATAAACCAAAACTCCCTCCCTCAGGCTTAACCACAGTGAACACATTGGTGGCGCCAAACTTTTTAAAACAGTCCGGTAACTGTGCCGAATTAACCGCTTTGGTTCCAACCACAGTGAGCAGAATTCCATGAAAAACATTTAAGGTCCCCAGGGTAGCAATAAAGGTTGGAATTCTAAAGTAAGAAATGATTAGGCCATTTATTGCCCCTAAGCTTAACCCGACTAAACAGGAAATTAAAAAAGCAAAATAGATATTATCCACTCCACTGGCTATCAAAACGTTGGCTGCAATGTACTGGCCGGATATGGCGATTGCAGTAAAGGACATATCAATGCCACCAGAGAGGAGAACGACAAAAACTCCAATTGCCAAGATACCCAAGCTTGCACTACTTTTTCCCAGATCAAGTAAATTTTCAAAAGATAAAAAAGAGGGATTCAAAGATGTAACCAAAATAGAGTAAGCAACAATAATTAAAGACAAATACGCTTCGTTTTGATTAAATAATTTCTGGATTTGACTTCTACTAATCGTTCCAGTCATGGTCTTTATCCTTCACTATTTTTTGAATTACTCGACACTAAATCGAATAACTTATCCTCAGTTATATCAACAGTGTTTACTTCTCTTACAATTCTTCCATCGGCCATTACCAGTATCCGATTACAGTTACGCACTATTTCGGGAACTTCATCGGAAATCATGATAACTCCAATACCTTTTTGAGCTAACTGCCGAATCAAATTATGGATATTACTTTTAGAATTGACATCAATTCCAACGGTAGGGCTGTCTAAGATAAATACCTTGGGATTGGTGGCCAACCACTTGGCTATGACTACCCGCTGCTGATTTCCGCCGGATAGCGCCTGAACTGCTATTTCTAAAGAGGGAACATTGACATTCAATTCATCGATCCAGGTTTTGGCATATTCATATTTCTTGCTGTAATTGAGAAGTTTAGATTTAGTCAATAGTTTTTTCAAATTGGTGACGACTACATTATTTTGGATCGACTGTTTTAAAAACAAACCTTGATTAAGCCGGTCTTCTGGCAAATAACATAAACCCAAACTGATTGCCTTCCGGGGAGAGTTAATTTTTACTGGCTCTCCATTCATATATATTGATCCAGAATCAGGTTTATTCAAGCCAAATAAGGACAACGCTACTTCAGTTCTTCCTGAACCCAGCGATCCAATCATCCCGATTATTTCACCTGGCCTTAGCTTAAAGCTAATATCTTCAAATTGACTTTTCTTAGAAAGGTCTTTTATTTCCAATAGGGTTTTTTGATCTGCTCCTTCTTGATAGTTGAAAACCGAATGATCGATTTTTTTACCACTCATATAAAAAGAAAGGGAATCGTAATCTAATTCACCAGCGTTATAATCACCAACTTTTTTCCCATCTCTTAAAACCGTCACTTTTTCAGCAATTTGCAAAACTTCACTCAACTTGTGACTCACAAATAGTGTAGAAATTCCACTTTCTTTCAAATCTAAAATGACTGATAGGAGTTTATCAATTTCTTTCTTAGTGATAGCTGTAGTCGGTTCGTCCATGATGATGAGTTTGGCATTTCGTAGCAGGGCACGGCAGATGGCTACCAGCTGTTTATTGGCAATAGAAATATTTTCAACCTTTTCCTTTAGATCAAGTTCTTTTTTTATGGTCAATAAAACATTCGAAGCAATACTCTTGACTTCTTTCCAATTAATAATTTTCTTTTTTTCTTCAATCAGCTGATTAAGAGAAATGTTTTCGGCTACCGAAAGGTTGGGAAACAAGGATAAATCCTGATATATAACTTGAATCCCTTCATTGATTGAATCGATTGGTCTAAGATTTTTATAACTTTTCCCCTGGATAACTATTTCGCCACCATCTGGCTTAACCACTCCAGCTATAATTTTAATGAGAGTAGATTTGCCAGAACCATTTTCCCCGACCAAACAATGTACTTCGCCCTGACCGATTGACATACTGACATTATCTAAGGCTTGTACTCCGGCATATAACTTACTTACATTTTGAATTCTTAAAAAATCTTCAGCCATGGTATCCCTTCTAAAATAAGTGAGCTGGGAAGATAGTTCTTATTACCCAACTCACTTATTTTATCGTGTTCATTTTTGAAACTATGGTTTGACAAGGTCTTTTTTAAGGACACATAAAAGAAAAGGCAATTTCTATTAATAATTATTGATTATAAGTCGTAATCATCAACGTTTTCGGCAGTAACGTCATGCCAGGCCTGGCCATAAATCACTGGGAAGCCATGTTGATTATTTCGAATAGTGATACTTTCATAACCAGGTTTCCCTAAATCCATGCCTTCTTTGATTTCATTCCCTTTGAGAACTTCCCAAGCTACCTTGCAGGAGACATACCCAGCATCGGCTGGAATCCAGAAATGGATTGACTTGGCAGCTCCGTTCTTCAGGTAGTCATAGGCAACCGAGGGGAGGCAGGTTCCATAGGCTCCGACTTTGCCAATGAGACCTTTTTCTTCGATGGCTAATGCTGCTCCAGGTACAGTGCTCATGGCGCTTCCCATAACACCTTTAAGATTTGGATAGGTCCTTAACAATTCCAAGGTTTTTTCATAGGCAATTTGTTGGTTTTCCTGTTCTTCGATCCGATCGGTTACCAATTTCATGTTCGGATATTTTTCCTGTTGTTGGGCGATTTCAGCATCAACCCATTCATTATGGGTGGTTGAAGTAAGGTGGCCAACAAAACAAGCATATTCTCCTTCTAAATTCAAATCTTCTGCCATAACATCCATCATATGTCTTCCATAGGCATCGTTATCGAAGGCTTCAATATCAAAGGTTACCTGTTTTTGGTTGGAGGCTTCGTGGGTAAAAGTAAGGATTCCGGCATCATTAGCTTTTTTAAATACTGGCTCTAATGCAACCGGATCATTCGGTACGACGATAATGGCATCAACTTTTTTAGCGATGAGGTCTTCAATAAGGGCAATCTGAGAAGCTGGGTCAGCAGTGGCAGCACCAATTTGATAGGCGTTTACGCCGGTTTCCTTGGCAAATTCTTCTACGCCCAATCTCATGTTATCAAACCAAGCAACACCTTCAAGTTTGACAACCATAACAATTTCAAAATCAGTATCTTCAGCTTCGGCAACGACAAATAGGGAAAAGGTTAACAATAATACAGTAGAAAGAAACAATAAAAATTTAAATCTTTTCATTTTCATCCTCCCTAGAAAGTTATGAAAAATATTTTGTTACTGTATTTGCAAGAAAATTCCAAAAAGTTTTCGGATAGATACGTACTAAATAATTTCCTCTCTCACCTCCATTCTCAGGATTGAGGTGTCCTGGCTAAAATTACAAAAAGTACCTCCTTTCTCCTAAGTAAGCTTATAATTTTTTAAAGAATACCTATAAAAATAAATAACCAAAACTCAACCTCATTTTATCCCAATTCAATTTTTAAAGTCAATTTTTCTTAAGGAAATTTGGCCAAAACGTTTTAAACCCGAACGAAACTTATATAATTTTTTCATTTATTTAGAATAAATAGAAGTATCATGATAAAATTGAATAAGAAAGGGGATATTGACGTGTCAAAATTTAAATTTTCAGTTGGTCCCTGGAATGTTCATGAGGGAGCAGATGCCTTTGGCCCACCAGTAAGAGAAAGCATTCCGTTAAATGAAAAGATCAAGAAATTTAAAGAAATTGGTTTTGATGCAGTACAGTTTCATGATGATGACGTCGTTCCAGAGATGAACGATCTTTCCGATGCAGCCATTAAACAAAAAGCAAAAGAAGTCAAAAAATTATTAGAGGACAACGGATTAGAAGCCGAATTTGTCGCGCCCCGGCTGTGGATGGATCCCAGAACAATTGATGGGGGTTTCACTTCAAACCATCCTAAAGATCGAGAATTTGCTCTATGGAGAGCACTGAGATCGGTAGATATTGCCAATGAACTAGGATGCAACAAACTGGTTCTTTGGTTAGCCCGAGAAGGCACCCTTTGTTATGAAAGCAAAGACCCGATTCTTTCAGTGAATCGAATTGTTGAAGCTATAAACAAGATGCTCGAGTATGATAAGAATATTCGAGTACTCATTGAAACCAAGCCAAACGAGCCTATAGATAGAAGTTTTTGTCCAACCATTGGCCATGCGATTGCTTTATCATATAAAACCATTGACCCCGATCGAGTCGGCGCTCTTTTAGAAAGTGCTCATGCCATCTTAGCGGGTCTCGACCCAGCCAATGAGATTGCCTTTGGACTTGCCAACAAAAAGCTTTGGAGTGTTCATCTCAACGATCAAAATGGTATCAAGTATGATCAGGACAAAACCTTCGGTGTAGAAAACTTAAGACAGGCATTTAATCAGATAAAAATTTTAGTCGAAAATAACTATGGTAGGAATGGAGAGTATGTTGGTCTCGATGTAAAAGCCATGAGAACCCAAAAAATCGAAGATATTTACCGTCACCTTTACAATAGTCTTAAAATTGCTATAATCCTCGAAGACAAAGCCAACAAATTCGATTATACTTTCCAAAAGAAATGCGTTGAGGAGAGAAACTACGAAGCACTGGAAATGTATGTCCTTGAACTGATTATGAAAGGGTAAATAACGGTTCTGGTTATATATGATACAGATTAAATCGGTTCCCCCCTCATTTTTTTCCTCTCTCGTGATGGGAAAGAAAAAAAGAGAAAGGGAGGAGGCGAGGAAGAGGATCAATATAAATTTATTGCCGGAATTTTTAATTTTTTCTAATTCTTTGAGAAAGGAGGCTGTTTTTTGGTATTAAAGGAGTTTTTGTGTTTATGAATTTGTAAGAATTTAAAAAATGAAGGAGGGTTACAATAAGTGAAAAAATTGACGATAGTTTTTGTCTTATTGTTTTTGTTGATATCGATTTCAATAGTATGGGCTCAAGAAGAAAAGATTAATATTGTTCATTACCACTGGACCCAGCCTCCTTATGATGAAATTAATGCTCGTGCTGCAAAAACCTTTATGGAAAAATACCCCAATGTCAACATAGAAATCATTTTTATAGCCGATCCTGATATGCCTACCAAAGTCAGAACCGCGGCCCTTGGGGGAGGAGGAATGGACACTTTCGCCATGCCCAACATGCAATCAGCCTGGTTCATGGCTAATGGTATATGTGCAGAAATAATGCCTTCGGCGTTTGGTAAAGAGACCATAGAAGAAGTTCTGGAGATGTGGCAAGAAGGCTCATTACAAAAAACCGGAGGTTTTTACAACGGGAAATATTATGGCATTCCTTTTGAAATGAGTAGTTATGTGGCATGGATTAATACTGGCCACATGAAAGAAGCTGGTTTAGATCCAGTCGCCAACTTACCCAAAACCTGGAAAGAGTTTGTCGATACCTGCAGTAAGATGACGGTTCGTCAAAATGATGTCATAGTCAGAAACGGTTTTGCCATCAATCTGAAAGCTTCAGTATTTCCATTTTTAGTTCTCCATAGCTTTATGGAGCAAAAAGGCTTAGATTGGCCAACCGAACAAGGATTAAAGGACAGTTTGGATACACCAGAAGCTCTTGAGGCTTTAACAACTTTCACCAATTTTGCCACCAAAGATGGAATATTCAATCCCGGTCTCTTTGATGATGAAAGAGAAGGGTTTGGAAATGGTCTTTGCAGTAGCTTCCTTACCGGTGGAAGCTGGTATTGGGGTGTCCTCGACAGTTATTCGGTAGCCCGAGAAGATGTGGCACCGATACCCTATCCTCGTTTTGAAGGTGGAAAAGATATCGGTGGACCGGTTTATGGGTACTGTGTATTTGTAGCCGAGCAGAGCAAAAATAAAGAATGGGCTTGGAAATGGCTTGACCATCTTGCCAGCCAACCGGAAGCTTTCATAGAACATGGGTATTTCCAGCCCAGAAATTCTTTGGATCCAGCACTTGCGGATAAATACATACTGAATAATGACGTTTTTGATGCCGAGAGACGGAATGGCGCCGCTCTTCTTGCTTCTCCAAAATTTAGTGAAACTCAAGATGCCGTTGGAGAAGCCATACGTCGGGTTGTCTTCGGAGGAATGTCCAACGAAGAATCTATGAACGCCCTGAAGGAAGAATTAAGCGATATTCTTGAATAAGCCTGATGAAGGTTTCTCCAAAAATTTCTAAACAATAATAACTGAGGAGGGCATGGAAGTCCCATGAAGAAGAAAAGCATTGGAATTCAAAAAGCTACTTACTATAATCGGTTACAAAAACAAGGGTATATTTTTATTCTTCCAACCCTCCTGCTTTTCTCATTATTTCTTATTTATCCTATGTTAGATGCCTTTCGCCTATCGCTTTACGAATGGAATTTTGCCGGATCACCACTCTATATTGGGCTAAAAAACTTTATTAAGTTATTCACCACTAAAAGATTTTGGAGTTCCTATTCAGTCACCCTCCAATTCACCTTCCTTAGTGTCTTTCTTCTCATGTTTATATCCTTTTGGCTTTCTTTGGCTTTCACCAGCAAGTTGTGCTGGTTCAAACAATTATATCAATCGATGGTTTTCCTCCCGGTTATCCTGCCCATGGTTGCAATAGCTGTAGTTTGGAAATTTATGTTCCAAAGTACCGGATTGTTGTCGGTAGTTTTTCTGGATATATTTGGATGGAACATTCCCTGGCTTACATCAACCAAGGTAGCCCCCTATACTATGGTTTTGGTGAACGTTTGGAAATTCACCGGTTATTATATGGTCATGTTTATCGCTGGATTATTAAATATTCCTGATGTTTACCATGAGGCAGCGAAAATCGATGGAGCTGGTTTTTGGAGACGATTAGTACACATCACTCTGCCTCTTTTAAAAAATACTATAATTTTGGTTTTTGTATCCTGTGCCATATTTTCTTTCGGAACTTTTGCTTTGCAATATGTTATGACCGGCGGAGGACCAAGCCGATCTACCGAAGTCCTTACGCTTTTAATTTATAAAGAAGCTTTTGAATATACTAAGTTTGGTTATTCAGCGGCTATCTCGGTAATGTTTTTCTTGACTTTGTTTATCTTTTCAATCATTCAGCTGAAAATCTTTAGCTCAGAAGCTGAGGTCTAATGATCTAAGATTTGTAGGAGGGAGTGATAGGGTTGCATATTTCGAACCGTGGCAAATTAAAGATAGCTGCGTTGGTCTTAAATTTGGTTTTACTCATTATTGGAATTATCTATCTCATTCCTTTTATTTGGATGGTTTTATCCTCATTTAAGCTTAATGCCGATGTTTTATCGATTCCGATAAAAATACTACCCCGAACCTGGAATTTCCAAAGTTATCCTAACGCCTTGAATTACGCAGGGTATAATTTCCCCAGGTATTTTTTCAATAGTTTTGTCGTTTTGGTCTTTGCCGTCTTATTATGTTTATTTTTATCAGCCACAGCTGGATATGGTTTTGCCAAATACAAGTTTAAAAAGAATAAACTTCTTTTTGTTGTTGTCATGTCGACTCTGATGATTCCTTTTGAGGCGATTGTGATACCCTTGTTCCTCCTGATAACCAGGCTCAATTTACAAGATAACTACTTAGCTCTGATCATTCCCGGAGGTCTTACTGCTTTTGGCGTATTTCTAATGAGGCAGTTTTTTTATTCGATTCCCGATGAAATCATTGAAGCGGCAAGAATTGATGGAGCAACAGAGTGGCAGATATTTTGTCGAGTGTCAATGCCCTTGGCGAAAACTGCGGTTCTCTCTTTAGCTATTCTTCACGGACAATGGGTATGGAACCTTTTACTGTGGCCTTTAATTGTCATGTCAAAACCTGACATGCGAACTCTCCCCCAGGGAATCTCACTCTT
>NZ_DAOLQM010000082.1:0-8224 GCF_035418125.1 Atribacter sp.
AAAGCAGGTGGCCGAGTAGTCATCGCCCAGGCCAGGGAAGGATTGGATGGTGTAAAATTCCCATTTTTCTTTTTCAACCAGGGTTTTGATTGCTAAATAAAGGCGAAGAGACCGTTCATTCACCACCGATGATTCGGGCAGATTGCCAAAGAGTTTGATTATACGTGGTTCAAGCTTTTTAAGTTGATCGGGGGTCACTTCTTCAGCAGTACGAATGAGCTCGGTAGTGTCTCGAGAATCAATATCTAAACCAAAAACTCTCATCCATTGGGAAGGGTCAGCAACACCAACCGTTTGTCCCATTCCTCGTCCACCAAAAGCTCCAATAGTAGCTTGGTTTAAGCGATTCTTCAAATGGCATGCCTGACTGAAATGAACAATTCTATCTATTTCGTGGGCTTCATCGGCTAATCCATAAACAAATTTATGAGGAATCCCTACTTCCAGGAGGGCTCCATGCAAAACCAAGCCGCCCACTGGTCGCCATCCCTGCGATCCTGGATGGGTCCAGATGCAAATGCCTTTTCCAGTCATTCCATAATCTCTGATGGCAGCAATCATATTCGATGCCCAAATCCAAGTACCGGAAAATAAAATAACTCCATCAATCTTTTCATCATCTTTCATGGTTTTGAGTGCTAATCGGGCTTCCTCTTTGGTTGCCACCACGATAGGGTATTCAACCAGCTCAACGCCTCGATCGTTTAATGCTTTCTTTGATTGAGCGATCACTTTTTCATCAATGAAAAGATTCCCCATTGGATCTTTTAATCCGTCTTTGTGAACTCCGTAAATAACAAAACCCATTCTTGGTGTAATCATAAAAATACTCCTATTCTTTTAACCCGTATTCGGGAATTTTTTATTTTTCAACCTGTTGAATTTCATCAATCCTCTTGCCAGCAAGGTTGGCTCTGGCAAATTCTTGGTTGTGGGGAAGCTGTACGAAAAAATCATAGCAGGGTGATATATGAACAGTGCCTAACAAAAAAGAACAATCCAATAGGTGACCACCATGTTTCAAGTCTTTATCGATAAAATGAAAATGGTAGCCGGATACATTGAGACCTTCAAAAAATTGTGGGCACCAAAAACCCACTAAATCACCGCTCATTTCTGTGAATTCAAAAACTGCTTGGTTAGGAGTAACCTGAGTAAGTGGTGGATAGGGCTTAGTTTGGCGATGCACACTACGAGCCTTGAGAGTTTGGAAGTCGGCTTCAATGTGAATAATATGAATCAGATTGGGATTTTCAATTATTTGATCCAATTCCGATTCCAGCTTCACAAGGGAATCAATTAAAAATAAATAATGAGAATTGGTAGAAGGATCCTGAGCTATAGCTGCAAAGGGGGTTGTTTCATCCACTGTCACTTCTTCGACAATCCCTTGACTATTCACTCGAAAACATCGACCTTTAATTATCACCATTTCACCATCAAGAGCATCAAAAGTCCCTAAACCTATCTGTCCTTTTTGTAAGAGCTCTTGAATAGTTAATTCTCCATCATATACACCCTCAAGAAGAGCATTGATGGTTGAAAACTGAAAGAAGGGAGAAGAATTGGCCGCCCAAAGCAGAGGATTGAAAAAAAACAAAAATAAAAATCCGGTGAAGATCGAGGAAATTGGTTTTTTAATCCAATATTGATCCAAATTTTTGACCTTCCTTCAATTAATCGTATCCATCCGATACAATATTTTTTAAAATATTATAACCTATATTTTCATCGCTCTTATAAGGCCCGACTCCTTTTTATTAAATCGGAAAAACGGGGGATGAGTAACCAAATAACCAAAACACTGATCAAGAACTCGATCCCCAAGTAACTTCCATTATAAATTAATGAATAAATCCACGGTGACATCCCCTCTGGCGCATATTGACCCCAAAATACGACACCAGCTAAATAATGGCACAGCAGCCGACCTCCAATACCAAGACAAACTGCTCCAATAACTCGTATTATTCGTTGGGAATGGTTTAACCCTTCCCAGATAAGTGGTGATAAAACTACTCCTGCTAACCCTAAAGAACCAAATGCTAAGGGGAAATCAAGAAGGAATTGAAGGGGGGTTAGGAATATCGGTCCTAAAATAAATTGGAGCATTCCGTAGATCACTGCAACTAACAATCCTCCTTTGGGTCCGCGAAGGATAGAAAAAAGGAGGATGGGAACCATGCTTGCAGCAGTTACCGATCCGCCATAGGGTGCTGAAAAAAGTTTAACCATGCTCAATCCGGAAGCCAGCGCTAAAACCATGCCTCCTTCAGCCAAAAAACGAGGATTAAATTTAAATTTGGATTTCATAAGAAATCACCCGTCCTCATGATAAATTTCATACAACATCATTATCCTTAGGAGGATTTATCATAAAGCAAATCATTATTTCTTTACTCAATATTATCATGAGTAAGAAACTTTTTGAGTAGAATAAGAATAAAAGAAGTTAAAAAGCTCTGAATTTGGTGAAATATATGAAAATCCTCTCTTTAATTTTGTTGGTTTTTTTTATACCTGGAGCGGTCTTCGCTCATTCTTTTAGCGAAATTCCTTCCCATCACTGGTCAATTCAAGCTTTGCACGTTTTAGAATCTAAATATTCTCCCCAATTATCTATCCAAAATCTTCCCTCAAAAAAAACCATCCTCACTCGTTTTGAATGTGCCCGGGCTGTTTTTGAAATTCTCAAAATAGTCAGTGATAAAATTGCTCTTCAGCAAGAAATTCCCTCAGAAGACATCAATCAGCTGGAAAAACTGGTCAGAGAATTTTCGGCAGAATTAAGCAATCGAAAGCTCAAAAAAGAAATTCTTATTCAAATTTTTGGTGAAAATCATGAAATTGTTCAATTGCTGACCAATCCGGAAATTAAATCTTCCAACCAAGATGAACCGCTCTCGGTTTCTGGAGAATATACTCTTTCCTATGAGGTTTATTTTCCTCCTGATCCCCAACACTATAAAATCAAACCTCGCTGGAAAGATGAACTCCAGTTGGAAATCAATTTAAAATTGAGTCCGTCAGTAAGCGGAAAATTGAAATTAAGTATTCCTGATGTCTTGGTTACTCCCCAACCCAATTACTAATTCCTTGGAATAAAATTACCCAAGGAAAAGAACACCTCCCCCATAAAGCAGGGGACATTTTTTTCTTTTTATAAAAAATCTTCTCCAAAAGCTCATAACATTATTAAAAAAATCCTCAATATTTTGTTATAATTTAGCGATTAGGTAAAGGAAGAAAATTGAGTCTTATTTTAATATTGATAATTGGAGGGTGGAAAAGTGAAAAGAAATAAGATTTTTTTAATAGTATTCACGGTCGGGATTTTTCTGTTAAGCAGTTTATCCTGCTGGGCAGAGGAGCCAGTCATTATTGGTCTTCAGGCACCGATTACCGGTGATTACGCCATTGAAGGCCAAATGGCAAAACAATGTGTTGAAATTGCCGCCGAGCTCATCAATCAAGAAGGTGGTATTAATGGACGACCAGTAGAAATAATCATCGCCGATGATGGATCTAATCCCAAAGATAGTGCCTTAGCCGCTCAAAAACTCATTTCTCAAAAGGTGGTTGCTGTTATTGGAAGTTATGGTTCGTCAGTTACCGAACCAGCTGCCGATTTATTCGAACGGAACAAAATGGTTTCGGTTGGTTATGGATGTACTGCAGTGAGATTGACTATGAGTAAAGATCGAAAATATTTCTTCCGAACTTGTGGTCGCGATGATTCTCAAGGTCAATTTTTCGCTAAATTTGCAGTTGAAGCTATGGGATGGAAACGAATTGCTATTATGCATGATAATCAAACTTACGGAAAAGGGGTTGCTGAAGAAACTTTGAAATACTTGGAACCTTATCTTCAAGAGGGAAAAGCCGAAGTGGTTTATTATGACGCGGTGACCCCCAAAGAGAAAGATTACAGTGCAGCAATCACCAAACTGAGAGAAACCCAACCGGATGTATGGTATTATACCGCCTATTATCCCGAAGCTGGTCTGCTGGTCCGACAAGGCCGAGAAGCAGGAATAACCATTCCCTTTGTGGGCAGCAACGCTGTCCCCAATGACGACTTTGTAAAGATTGCTGGCATCGAGTATGCTAAAGGAACATTAATGACCCAAGAACCAATGCCACAAGACATCGACACTCCCATATCGAAAGTCTTCCTTGAAGCCTACCGGGCAAAATTCGGTGATATTCCATCTTCTCCCTGGCCGATTTATGCTGCTGATGGCTTGTTCGCCTTAGTACAAGCCATAAAAAATGCCAACTCAACCCAATCAGAAGACATCACCAATGCGATGCGATCGATGACCAATGCCGAAGGGGTTACCGGGAAAATTCTTTTTACTGAACGTGGTGATCGAAAAGATATTCCCTATGCCATGTATGAATACAATGATGAAGGAAAGCTTCAGATCTATCAACCCTAAATCGAAAATTAACCATTTCTCTTAATACTGGGGGTTCGCCGTGGGAATATTTTTTGAACAATTACTCAATGGTCTCACCATTGGTTCTTTTTATGCCTTAGTGGCCTTAGGTTATTCAATGGTTTATGGGGTTATGAAACTCATCAATTTTGCCCACGGTGATCTCTTTGCTTTTGGGAGTTATGTTGGGTATACCATTCTGATCTGGGGTTCTGGTCGCATTACCCAAATCTTTGGGATTTGGGGCGGAATGGCATTAACCTTACTCATTACCTTTATTACTGTCGCTATAGCTGGAATTTTAGTAGAAAAGGCAGCCTATCGGCCGGTTTACCCAGCCGGAAGGCTGCCTTTAGTGGTATCAGCATTAGGAATGTCAATATTCATCCAAAATGGGATTATGGCAGTGTGGGGACCACGCTTTCAGGCTTATCCCAGTGAAGTTGTTCCTTCGGCTGCTTTTGACTTCTTTGGAATTCACATCACACTTTTAAAAGTTTTCATCCTTTTTTTCTCTTTTTTTCTGATGGCAGTCATTTATTATATTGTAGAAAAAACCACCTTTGGTGCTGCGGTTCGGGCAGCAGCATTGGACCGAGAAACCGCTACCATGTTGGGTATCGATATACGTAAAGTAATTTTCTTCGTCTTTGCCTTGGGGCCGGCTTTAGGAGGCATGGCGGGCGTGATGAATGGAATGTATTATCGATCGATCCAATTTAACATGGGATGGAACTATGGGCTCAAAGCTTTTACCGCAACTATATTGGGAGGAATCGGTAATATACCAGGTGCCATGATTGGAGGCTTGCTGTTAGGAATCATGGAATCGCTTTTCGCTGGTTATTTTCCCAGTGGAGGAGCCTGGAAAGATGGATTCATTTTTATCGTTCTCATTCTAGTCCTCATTTGGCGACCAACCGGTCTTATTGGTGAAAAAATTGCCGAAAAGGTATAAATAGAAATGGACCTGACTCATATTTTTCAACAACGCATCCAAAATACCCAAGAAAGCAGTTATCCTCACCAACCAAGACGTTCTCCATTTTCCCAGAAATGGTTCAACGGCTTGATTGTTCTTCTTTTTCTTTTGTTACCATTTTTTCCTTTTATGAACGACTATTGGATTGACGTCGCTTTTTTTGTAGGCATTTATTCTTTACTGGGTTTGAGTCTCAACATCGTTTTGGGTGAAGTAGGGCTCTTTGATCTTGGCCATACTGCCTTTTATGCTATCGGAGCATACACGACTGCCATCCTAAACACCCAATTTAATATTCCCATATTACTTTTGCTTCCTTTGAGCGCCATCATGGCTGGAGCTTTCGCTTATCTTGTCATGTCACCGGTCATTCACCTGCGGGGCGACTACCTCTGTATCGTTACCATAGGTATCGGAGAGATTGTTCGCATCATCATTATCAATAATCCCTGGGGAATTACCAACGGACCCAATGGGATTACCGGAATAGGCGTTCCTCAAATCGGCCCTTTGATGATATTAAGTTCGACTCATTTTTATTATCTCATCTGGGGACTGATTGCCTTAGCCATCATTGCTTTGATCCGATTACAACGTTCCCGGATCGGCCGGGCTTGGAACTACATTCGTGAAGACGAAATTGCTGCTGAATTAAACGGAATCGACGTGCGTTCCTATAAGCTGCTGGCTTTTGTCCTGGGCGCAGCTATTGCCGGCATAACCGGAAATGTATATGCTTCCAAAATGATGATCATTTCGCCGGATAGTTTCCTCTTTATGGAATCGGCTTTACTCTTTTGCATCGTCTTATTAGGTGGATTGGGTTCGGTGCCCGGAACTCTTTTCGGTGCTGCTGTTATCGTGGTTTTTCCAGAGATTTTCCGACAATTTGCTAGTTTCCGACTCTTATTTTTTGGTGCCGCTCTCATGGTCATGATGGTTTTCCGTCCAGGAGGGATACTGCCAAGAAAAAGAGGGCATTTAGGCATTGAAGGTTTGGGAATACGAAATCTCCCTCAACCGGAGGAAGTCCTGGTTCAAAATGGGCAGAATCGAGTTCAAAACCTTCGAACTTCTCTTCCTGAAATGACCAATCCTAATTCTTCAACGATTCTGGAAACACGACGAATCACTCTTCATTTTGGCGGTCTCACTGCAGTAAATCTTTTCGATCTCCAAGTCAAACCGAAACATATAACCAGCTTGATTGGACCAAATGGTGCCGGAAAAACTACCATTTTTAATATCATCACCGGAATTTACCGACCCAGCCAAGGTCAAGTTTTTTTTCAAAACCAAGAAATCACTGGGTTGAAACCTCATCAAATCGTTCAGAAAGGAATAGCTCGCACTTTTCAAAACATCCGATTATTTCCCAATATGACTTGTTTGGAAAACGTCATGTCCGGACCTCATTGTCATGCCCGGACCAACTATTGGTCAGCAATTTTACGAACTCCAGCTCAACATCAGGAAGAAAAAGCCATTGTTGAAATCTCTTCCCATCGCCTTCATCAGGTTGGTCTCTGGGAATACCGTAACGAACTGGCAAAAAATCTTCCCTATGGAAAACAACGCTATCTGGAGATTGCCCGGGCTTTGGCAACCTCACCCCAGTTGCTCATTTTGGATGAACCTTCCTCGGGACTGAACGATAAAGAATCAGAAGAATTGATGGAACTGCTTCAAAGTTTGATAGCTGAAGGTTTTACTATCCTGCTCATAGAACATGATATGAATGTTGTCATGGGTGTATCCGATTGGATTGCGGTAATGGATATGGGTTCAAAAATTGCCGAGGGTATACCAAACAACATATACAATCATCCAGTGGTTATTGAAGCTTACCTGGGTAAGGAGGAAGAGTAGGGTGGAACAACTGCTTGCTATTCAAAATTTAGAAGTTTCCTACGGAGCAGTTCAAGCCTTGAAAGGTATCACTCTGGAACTCAACTTGGGGGATATCGTAGCGGTTTTAGGTGCCAATGGAGCAGGAAAAACCACCTTACTAAAAGCCATCTCTGGTTTAATTCCTATTAGAAGCGGAAGTGTCCTTTTAAAAGGGAAAAACCTCGATACTATTCTTCCTTATCAGAGAATTGCTTATGGTCTTTCTCATGTTCCAGAAGGAAGAAGAGTATTTGCCACTTTGACGGTTGACGAAAATCTAAATTTGGGAGGGTATGGGATTCGAAATCAGCCAATGGGAAAAGAAATTACCAAAATTAAAGAATGGATCTTTGAACTCTTTCCTATTCTAAAGGAACGAAGAAAGCAACTGGCTGGAACTCTTTCTGGGGGTGAGCAGCAAATGCTTGCCATCGGCCGTGGACTGATATGTAAGCCCCAAATTCTTCTCATGGATGAACCTTCGTTAGGATTGGCGCCAATTATTGTTCAAGAAATATTTCGGGTTATCAAACAAATCCACCAAGAAGAGAAGGTTTCAATTTTATTGGTAGAGCAAAATGCCCGAAAAGCTCTGAGTATATCTAATTATGCCTATATATTAGAAACGGGAAAAATCCCTATCCAAGGTAAACCGGAAGATTTAAAGAATGATGAGAGAATTCGCGCTGCTTACCTGGGAGGAAACAAAATTCCTCGACCTCTGACCAGGTCCTGAAGGGAAAATAAACCATATCTTTATTGCTGTAGTACAGCTAAGTAATCTCATCCACCCATTCTATCGTTTTTAAGGAGTGTATGGTTTGAAGCAAGAATCTCATTCACCCACTCCGTCATTCAGGCTGTGTCACAATTATTCTGTAAATTATTTACCCCCACTTATGTTAATATT
>NZ_DAOLQM010000083.1:0-3238 GCF_035418125.1 Atribacter sp.
GCCTGAATAAATATATCCAAAGGTTGAGTTGATGTCAAGGGTAAGAAACAAAAAATCTATTTATTTTTATAAAGATAAGCCCTGCAACAGCTTTGATACTTAAACAATTGATAAGTGCAACATCGACCAAGAAACCCACCTGCTCAAGCTGATAATTATTAGAAAAAATTTTAAAGATAAATCCCTTAATGTTCTTTTTTTATTATTATACAACCTTAAAACAATATTCATTAAATGATATAATAATTTGAATAATATTACCGGAAAGGGGATTTCTATGAACCAGCCTAAGGTAGCTTGTGTTCAATTTAAACCGGTATTGGGTAACGTTAAAAGGAATTTAGAAACTATTAGCAATTTTATCGAAAAAGGAAAAGAACTCAAAGTTGATATTATGGTTTTTCCAGAGCTTTGTGTTCAGGGATATGATCCTAAATTAGTAGCATCCAAAGCAGAAGCACAGGGTGGCAACTCATTTCAACTCCTCAGCGAAGCCAGTAAATTTTCCGGAATTTATTTGGTTGTCGGTATTGCCGAAAGATTAAAAGATAAACTATTCAACTCTTCAGTTTTGTTTTATCCCGATGGAAAAATCGGAGTATATCGAAAAGTCCACCTTTGGTCAACAGAGGCTGAAATTTTTACTCATGGTAGTGATTATCCAGTTTTTGATACAGAATTCGGCAAAATAGCAATGTGGATCTGTTACGATACTCGTTTCCCCGAAGTTGCTCGAATTTTAGCTCTTAAAGGAGCTCGTATTGCTCTGGTCCCTACCGCTTGGTTGGCACGAGATATCGAACACTGGAAATTATCAGTTTGTTCACGGGCTTTGGATAACTTTATGTATGTTTGTGGAGCTGACGAAATTCTCCAAACTGAATACCATCAATCCCATGGAGCAAGTATAATCGTTAATCCTCACGGACAAATCATCAGCCAAGCCAATCTCATGGAGGAAATGGTTATATCCTCAACTATCGACCTAAGTAGCGTAGATGAATTACGGCATCTGATACCGGTTTTTGAGGATCGGCAAAAAAGTACTTATAACCGCCTGTACACTTAAAATAATAAACTATACACCTATTCGTAAACCAATCCTTCATCAAGCATAATAAGATAATTGTTTATAGGAACATAATTAGCTATCGAATTTCCTGAACCCAGAGCGTAACCTCCCGTATTTTGACACTTTTGCAGGATCAATCGAACATAGTTACGGAGCTCCAATTCATTGCATCGAACTAATTTGTCCAAATCCACGCCGCCGAGGACACCAGTTCGCGATCCATATTCCTTTTTATATTTAACCACTGATATTACTTCTTCCTGAAACGAATGAAAAGCGTCAATGCCCACCCAGTTAATAAGGTCATCCATAATGGGTTTTAATTGCCCACAGGAATGAAGGAAGTAGATTTTCCCTTTCAAATGAGCCAATTCACAAACTTTTTTATGCCAGGGAAGGACGTATTTTTTTAAAAAAGCCGGAGATAGCATGGTTGAAGTTTTAAATCCCATATCATCACCTTGAAAAAATCCACCAATCCCTTCTAAGTCGGAAAGTCGAAGATAAAAGCGATACATAATATTGCCCACTTTTTCAAATACCGCCTCGACCAAATCCGGCTCATCGAATAACAAATAACTCATATTCTCAATTCCCAATAAATTTTCACTCACTACTTCTAACAATCCACTACTTCCGGCAACTAAAAGCTTCATCCCTTCAGGCATTTCTTCTTGAGCAAGAAGATAAGGTGACAAATCAATATCTTCAGGATCTGGCCAGGGGTAGTTTTCAAAATTCTCCCAATTGGCTATAATCCCTTTCTTCTCTTCTACCCAGTTCCTGGCTCCCCTCGACAAATAAGCTGTATCATCGGTTTTTCTCATCTGTGATGGAAACTCCAAACCAATTCCAGGTATATCGATAATCATGGTGTAATCATAGCCCATTCGATACCACCAGTTAACATATTGTTGGATATACTGCCTTTGAGTTTGAGAAGTGAGTGGTACCATTTCTTCTAAAAAATATTTCTGACTGATTGCCGAGATAATTTCCTGATCAATCAATAGTTCAACTTGATGAACTTTAGCCGGTTTTCTTTTCTTGGTAACAACCTCGATAAATTGTTGAAAATCCGGCTGAGCTTCTTTCTTTTGAATAAACTCAATAATTCTCATGAAAACTTTTCCTTTATAATTTAAAAATTAATGCCATTTTTTGGATTTTACTTTCTAATTCATCACAACCAACCAATAACCGGTGACGCCAATTCGGATATTCGTTAATGGTTCCCGGTATATTCAGTTGAACATCACTTTCTATTAAATCATCCAAATTGACAATTTTCAATGTCGAAGAAGTTTTAGATAGATAGAGAAGGATAGCTTCAAGTAAATCCTCAAAGGTATCAGTTTCCCGCCAATACCCCCACTCCATTAGCTTACTTTTTATTTCTTGTATTCTATGTTGGCGAATCTGATATTGTTCAGCCGCTTCCTCCGGAGTAAATAAATTTAATTTTTCTCTTAAATCGATATCTTTCCCTTCTAAAAATGCTTTCAAGGGAGGCATATCGTGGGTTCCAATAGTCACCATGGTTTCCCTTGGATAACATTCTGGCGCTGGGATAAAACCCTTATGGTCACTCTCAAAATAGAGGACTCGAGTAGAAAGAATTTTATAAGCTTTCATGGCTTCTCTTACCTGAGGAGGAACTGTCCCCAAGTCTTCGCCTATAACAATTACTTGTCGACGATGGCTTTCGAGAGCAACAATTCCTAATAAGTCCTGGAAAAAAGATCGAACATAGGTTCCATGTTTTGGATCACATCCTTCGGGAATCCAAAATAAACGATACAATCCCATAATATGATCGATGCGAAGAAAAGAACAGTATTTCATATTCGCTTGAATAAGTGATATAAAATGAGAGTAATGTTTCTCCCTATCCTTCCATGGATTCACCGGTGGAAATCCCCAGTTCTGACCAGCCGGAGAAAAATCATCGGGGGGAGCTCCGACTCGCTGAGAAAATACAAATAGGTCCTGATTAAGCCATGACTCAATACCGGTTGGAGAAGTTCCCACTGGCAGGTCAAAAGCCAGCATATTCGACAACTGAAAATAGGTTTTCAGATAGATCTCCATGAGCCACTGTAAAAACAAAAAATAATTAACTTCCTCATGATTTTTATTAATAAATTGAGCGACAGCCTCTTCATC
>NZ_DAOLQM010000083.1:3338-8116 GCF_035418125.1 Atribacter sp.
GCTCATGGTTTATTTCTAATATTTGGGCAATCCATTCCAGGGGAAGATAGATTGGATTCCACTCTAACCGATCCATAGGATAATACGGACTGATTCCATAAGGCATTCGATTTTCTAAGAGGTGGATGGGAAGAATCCCTAAAAAATTGCCGCCGTATTTCTGAAGGAGATCGCTCACTAATCTCAGATCTTGCAAGTCTCCTATTCCCTGCTTTCTTCTGGTATTGAGTGAATAAACGGCTAGGTTCAAGCCCCAAAAATTTTTTTCTTCGGGTAGATAACAATATTTTGGAGTAAAGATGAAATAGCTTTTCAGATATAAAGTATTCAATGTGGTTCGAATTTCAAAATTGAGAGGATAATATCCCCACTCCAAATCCAATGGAAGTGGAAAGCTCCATTTATGGTTTTCAACTCGGAAGGGAATTTCCAAGATAACATTTTCCCGAGCGAGAAAGAGTGATCCTGAAAGCCAATTCAATTGAGGAACAAAAGCAATCTCTCGAGTTGAGGTAACAATAACTGGTGGAATAGGAAAGGCTATTTCTTCTTTCTTTCGATGGATGTTTTCCACCCAACCTGAACGATTTTGGGGATATTCACCGAAAGAACCAAGTAGGTTTACTAAAACTTCATCTTCAATTTGAATATGACTTCCATGAATATCATAATAATTAGTTTCAATTCCATATAATTCAGCCAATTTTCTCAATTCGTTCATGAAATCCCACCTTTCACTCTTTCACCTTTCATGATACACTACCTCGAAAATGGAATGAATACCTACTAAAAGTTTTTCTGTTTTTTAGTTCATTAATGGTGGTTAAGTCTCCAAACTAACTAAATAAATCTTATTATAATAACAAACTGTTTTTAAACTTAGATTTGCTGGTAGGAAAAGAGGATGTTTTGTGGATTTCGCTATTGCACTACTACATGGAACAGTTGACCTTTTCGTTGAATTCCTTTCACCGATTAGTCCCTATTTGATTAAAACCTATTCAATTCAAGCTCGAACCATTGCTATGCTCATTGCATCAATAATGTTGATGACGGCCTTAAGCCAAATTCTTTTTGCTATGGTTTTACCAAGGATAAAAAAACAATGGCTCTTGCTTTATGGAATTGTTGCTTTTGTAGTACTTCCTACTTCACTATTTTCTCTAAAAATGAACATTGTTGGATTGTACCTGGTATTTTTTACGGTTTTTTTGGCCAATGCTGCCTACCATCCTTTTGGTACAGCTTTGGCCAATCGCAATCAAAGCTCCAAAACGGTTACCTCTTTTGTGTCGGGAGGCATTATCGGAGGGGCTTTAGGTCCAATTTTTATTACCTGGTGGGTTGGAAGCGTTGGGCTCAATAAAATTATCTTTTTTAATCTTTTAATTTTTATTATTCTTCAACCGATTCTTTTGAAGGTAAAAAGGAATTTCACACCTATCACCAAACATCCAAATTTTTCTTGGAAGTCATTTCCAATTCTCATCCCAATTTGGATCATGGTTGGTTTAAGAACTTTCTATATGTCTTCTCTCCACACCTATTCACCAATGTATAGCAACCTTCGGGGGTATAGTCTTATTATTGGTGGATCCCTTCTCTCTCTTGGCTTGGTTTCAGGCCTGCTTTTCAATATCCTTGGTTCTCGATTTCGGATTCGATTCAACAATTGGCTAGTCAATGTGGTATCTTTTGCTGGAATGGGACTCTTTTTAAACATTTTTGTTCAGATCGAATCTCTCGCCTTATTTATACTCTTCTATGTTCTTTCTGATTCATTCATGTTTTTCTCCATGAGTTCAAATGTCATTGAAGCCCAAAAAATGCTCCCTGGACATCCGGCTTTCGCTGCATCGGTATCAATGGGAGTAGCTTGGGCAACTGGATATTTACTTCATTTGGGCTATTCGTCTTTCTTTGGAAATCAGGTTGGTTTTGTCCTCAATAGTATCGGAATTTTCTCTCTTATCACAGCAGGATGTTTACTGATATTCTCTCGTTACTTTGGGAGAGCACCAAAAGGATCATGAAAAAAAGGTTTTTTCTATTTCGGTATTTTTCCACTCAATTTTTAATTTTAATGTTGGTTGCCTTTGTTGCCAATTTTACCTACATATCAACTTCAATTCTTTTTGCTCTTTTTGCCAAAAAAATTGGTCTTAATGTTACCGAAACTGGAATTGTCATTTCAGCTTTAACCTTAGGTGCCCTAATTGGTGGACCAATCTGGGGTAAGTTTGTTGATCGAACCGGAAAAAGGAAAATTACCATTCTCATCAGTATGATTGGTCAAGGTGTTTTTTGTCTTATCACTCCTTTTATTTCTGGATTTTTTCCTTTATTGATGGTGAGGTTTGGTTTTGGTTGGTTTTGGGTGGCTCAAACACCAATTGTGAATGAAATCATAATCAAAAAGCGAAATATCGAAGCCAAAAATCGTGAACTGAGTTGGATTAATATCATACGTGGAGTCAGCTATTCCATTGCTATGCTCATTTCTGGTTATCTCAGCGATTTCGATCCTACCTGGAATTTTTACCTAGCAGGTATCGTTTCTTTAGCTATTATTTATCCAATTCTTCTTTTAAAGAAAGTTGATGGATTAAGGAGCCAAGAGGAAGGTTTAAAAAACGATGGGAAGTGGATATTAAGATGGAAAAACTTTCTTTTTTATCTCCCAATTTTCCTTCGATCTACAGCTGTAAATGGGCTTTCTTTTTTTATTCCACTGTTTTGGAAGGAAAAAGGTCTTTCGGCAGCTTTTATAGGTATGGTTTTAGGGGTATCTAACTTAATTCAACTGATGTTTTTTCCGATAGTGGGGAAAACCTGTTCTCGGAAAATGAAAAATATCCCATCAATAATTCTGTTTGGATATGCATTAACTATTATTCCTTTTATCGTTGCTCCCTTTCTCTATCGCGGGATATCGGTCTTCGTCCCTCAATCGGTTCTAAGTATCAGTTGGGTATTTTTCTATATTGCCACCACTCTCCTGCTGGGGGAAATAGCTCCCTATTCCCAGAGAACCGAAGCCTTAGGGTGGATGGAAACCGCTTTCAACTTAGGAGGAACCATCGGACCCATTACCTTTTCTTTTATTCTTGCTGGAAGCAGCAACAACTACCCGCTTTCTTTTTTAAGTTTTTCTCTGCTGGTTTTTTCGGCTTTGATTATTTTTTCTTCCTATGAGAGGAAATATCATCATAGATAAAGTATCGTTCAGATTAAAATTTACGACTGATTCTTAAAAAAATTGGTTCGACCTAAAGCTTGTTTAATAACAATAGCAATTACTCCTCCTACTAAAGCAGTAATCAGTTGAGGAAATTGCATCATTTTTGCAACTGGAGGAGGGACGCTTACTAAAAAAGCCACTGATTGAGAAAGCACTAAATACTTAGCAATAGACCCAATAACAATGCCCAATCCCAGGAAACCAATATTATTTTCTCTTCTTGTGGTAATCAAGAAAAAGACAATCACTATTGTTACATTCCCTAACATAATGAAAGGGATCATCGGTCCCATGGGAGCGGGTAAAATACCCCGAGAAAAAGCTACCCAAGGTGTAAATAAACCAATAACCATTCCACTTGAAACTCCAACCACCATAGTTGCTAGCAGTAAAAAGGCATTGACCAGTGGCCCAGTTATAAATTGCGGTAAACCAAGCAATTGGATAACTAACGTGAGAGCAAAAAGGACTGCCGTTCGGCTCACCCATCGAATCATTGATTGAGAGGTACTTTTCATATTTTTTATTTTCTCCTCCCGGTTTGGATTATTTTAATTTTCTCATTCAGGTGTCGAATGTCATCCCGTAACTCTAAATATAACCGATACCAGGGAAGAAGACTCTCCCTTAAGTCGGGATCCGGTTCATAGATTTTTGCTAAATGAAAGGTTTTCCGATAGGCATCTTCCGGTTCTTTATACAATCCCGATGCAATTCCAGCCAAAATTGCTGCCCCTTTACAGCTTCCTTCTTTATCCTGGGGAACTAAAATTTTTTCATTTAACACTGCTGCCTTGACCTTCATCCAAAAATCGTTTTGAGTACCTCCTCCAACATTGGTCACTCGTTCAACACGAATATTTAAATTTTGCGCCATAATATCCCATAAGTCTTTATATTCAAAGCCCAGACTGATAATCAAGGATTTCGTCAGGTCAGCTTTTTCCATCTTCCCTTCCAAATTTATAAAAGCGCCGCGTGCACCGTCATAATCAGCCCCCAATAGGTATGGGAAAAAAAGGCTAATCTCTTTCGGAATATCTTGAGGCATTTCTTTTAAATATTGGTACTTTTCGTTAATCAGCTTTAAAAACCACTCCAAAGAATATCCTCCGCTGTAAATTCCACTCATTCCATAATAGCGTTCCGGTATGGCATGATGTCCCCAGCTAAAAGAGCGTTTAAGCTGAGAAAAATCTATATGAGGGATGGCATCTAATGCCATAGTGAGATTTTCAGTGGTACCGGTTGAAATAAGAACCTGGCCCTGTTTAAATACTCCCACTGCGACTGCTGCACACAAGTGGTCATGCCCACCGGTAACCACTTGAAGGTTCTCCGGTAATCCGGTAAAACGGGCGATATCTTTTTGGATTGTACCTAAAACTATCCCCGATGGAGTGAGTTGGGACATTTTTTCAAGAGGTACTCCAATGATATCCAGTAATTCTTGAGACCATTGTCGGTTATTCTGATCAAAAAACATGGTTCGTGAAGCCAAAGAATAATCAAAAGATAGCACTCCAGAAAGAGCAGC
>NZ_DAOLQM010000084.1:0-8099 GCF_035418125.1 Atribacter sp.
AAAAATTGAGAAATAGGCAGCCGAAAAAGAAGAATGAATGAGGTATCCACGACTTCTGAATACAAAGTCTCAGGATGATTCAACCCTATAATTACTTCTCCTTTGATGAGAGAAGGCGAGGATGAAGATGGCAGACCGGGATGAGATCCTCACGCCCTCGAAATGCGAGGGCTCAGGATGACAGATTAAAGAATTCATTTGATGGTATTTTCAGGAATGACCCTATACCATTTATTTTTTAACCAAACGAAAATGAAAAATATTTATTCAAGAATCGATAATCCCAGCTCCTCTTTTTTTTAGCAAAGAGAGAGGGAAAAAGAGGAGAAATTCTCTCCCACCAGGGGAGAGGTAAAAGAAGTAATGCACTCTCCCCCACCGAAAGAAAGGATGCACCTCCCCTATTTACTCAGACTATGAATGTAAAATCCGCTAAATAAGGAGATGACTCCAAACAACAAAGCATAAACTCCCACATAAGATACAATAAGAAGGACTCCCAGCAGAGGACGAGACATGACAATAATACCAAATAAAATTGAAACGATACCATTGAGAATAATTAACCATTTTCCAGCATTAGGAAGCACTTGATAAAACTGAATAACATTGATAATTTGAAAAATACCAATAAATAACATCCAAAATCCAATGAGAAGCGTAATAACCAATGCTGACATCCCAGGCATTGAGAAGACTATAATACCAATTATAATACTCATGATCCCTTCCAGAATGAGCGGCCATCCTCCTTTGGTTCTTATCGCTTGGATGACCGCCATTATTCCACCAATAATTGCTACTAAACTAATTAAACGAAGAAAAGCCACCACGCTAATTGCTGGCCAAACTAAAATCATCAAACCAATTATTATCGCTATAATCCCTCTCCAAACCAAAGAACTCCAGTTACCAGTAAATACTTTTTGTTCAAATAGCATCACTATAACCTCCTTGACTTTCCTCTTTTGATAGAATGAACTCATTAAATATGATATCGGAATTTTTATTAAAAAATTTAATATTAAACAGTAGCTTTTAATGTTTGAAAAAAATATTGAGCATTGTCGAGCATGAAGTGGTTGTTATTAAAAAAAGCATAGATTTTATCCGGTTTTAAAGAACAACATTGGTTGGCAACTTCTTCCAATTCATGAGGAAGATAGTTATGGTTGTACCATCCAGTTCTTCCGTGAAAACGAATGTAGATAATCTGGTTAGAGAGAATAATTTGATTCTGAAAATCAGGACTGTCCACGCTTACAAAAACGACTGGAATTTGCTCCAGCTCTTTGATCCATTTTTTTTGAAACCACTCAGGATTTCTCATTTCGACTGCTATTCGACCCTGAAATGAGTGAGGAAGAAATGAAAAAAAATGAACTAAAGTATCAAATTGTTTTGGGGTGAACGAGGGGGGAAACTGGAAAAAGTAAAAATCAATAAGACTTTCAAGAGGTTTAAAAAGCCGGATAAAGGCCTCAAATACTGGATAAGATTCTTGATTTAAACGATGAATATGAGTAATTCGACGGGAAACCTTAATGGAAAAACGAATACCTCTCCCTTTTTGTGCCCAGGATTTTACTTGGTTTGGAAAAGGGAAACGATAAAAACTGGCATTGAGTTCAACTGCGTTTAATTGACTATTATTTACATACCAGGTAAAATTTTTTTCCTTATTCCAAGAATAATACCATCCGCTGGTCCCAACATAGAACTCCAAGTAAAAAAATCCCCTCCTGACTTTTTCCTATAAACACTCAAACACCTGTACCAAGGATTGATAAGCTTGAATAAAAACCGGGTAAAGCCGGTCGTAGGTTTTGACGTCTTCGGGAAAAGGGTGATAACAATCGTGGATTTCTATTAATCTTTCGGCAATTTCAAACCCAGGAAAAATGCCTACCCCAACTCCTCCCGCGATTGCTGCACCTAAAGAAGTCGCTTCTTCAAGATGCTTCGGTCGCAATATCTCCATATTAAACATACTGGATAAAACCTGAGCCCAAAATGCTCCTCGAGCTCCTCCACCAATAACTCGCATATTTTCAATCTCTACACCTTGTTCTCGGAAAGCATCAAGGATTATTCGAAGATTGAAACTCACTCCCTCAAGGACTGCCCTGATCATATGGGGTTTTCGGTGACGTGCGGTTAAACCGATAAATGCACCTCGAGCATGGGGGTTCCACCAGGGGGCACGTTCCCCAAGAAGATAGGGTAGGAACAGAAGATTTTCGGCTCCGGCCGGAATTTTGCTTGCTTCTAAATTCATTAAATCATAAGGACTAAGACCAAGCTCACGAGTAAGGACTTTTTCTCTTTCACAAATGGCGTCCCGACACCACTGATAAGAACCACCCGCCGCCTGCATGGTACCAGTTGGCATAAATAAGCCTTTGGATAGATGATGGAAAGTAAAGTTCCTTTTATCCTGATCATAAAAAGGGCTCTTGCTTGCCAAGGCAATCCAGGAAGAAGAACCCAAGTAATTATAGGCTTGACCCTCTCTCACCACTCCAGCACCCGCCGCTGCACAGGGACCATCCCCGCCACCAATGACTACTGGTGTACCAGGAACTAAACCGGTGTCTCTGGCTGCTTCTGGTGTTATCGCTCCTACCACATCCGAGGAAGAATAGAGTGGTGGGAGTTTAGCTGGATCGATTTGAACAGCGTCTAAAATTTCATCAGACCAGGACTCCTTTACCAAATCAAACAAATTGGTACCAGAAGCATCCGAGTAATCACTGGCAAAACTTCCCGTTAACCGATATACAATATAATCCTTTGCCATAAGAAAATACTTGGTATTTTTATAGACATCTGGAAAGTTATTTTTTAACCAGAGGATTTTCGCCATGGAATAATTCGGACTTAATCGGTGTCCGGTAATTTGATAAATTTGGTCTTCATCAATTCTTTCTTTAACCCAATTGACCTCTTTGACTCCTCGTCGATCAGCCCAAATTAAAATTCTATGCAGGGGCTTCCCGTCGGCACCAATCGGCAAAGCACCCATCTGTTGTCCGGAAAAACTCACTACCGCTATCTCATCGGAATCAAAACCACTTTTTTCAATAAGTCTTCGAGTCGAGATGGTTACTGCTTGCCAATAATCTTCCGGATTTTGTTCAACTGATAGAGAATCAGGGAAATACGTTTCATAACCAAAAAAATCACTGGCAATCAAACAACCATTTTCATCAAACAAAGTCGCCTTATTCCCGGTTGTTCCTAGGTCATGAGCTAAGATCAGTTTCGCCATGGTCTTCTTCCTCCTTAAGATTTTTTACCATTACACGCAGAGTGACGATCCTTTTTCCTTTCATTCTTTCAACCTTAATCTGATAATGGTCAATATCAACTATTTCACCCAATTCCGGTATTTTTCCTAAATACTCCATGACCAAGCCACCGATTGATTCAAATTCCTCGCTTTCGGGGATTTGGAGATAAAGAAGTTCGTTTAAGTCAACAATCGGTGTCGAAGCATCCACTAAATATTCGTTTTCGCTAACCTGACGATAAGGCGGGGCTTCTTGATCATGTTCATCGCGAATTTCACCAACCAGTTCTTCAAGAAGATCCTCGATGGTTACCAGTCCAGCTGTCCCCCCATATTCATCCAAAACAATTGCCATATGGATTCTTTTTTGCTGTAGCTCTCTCAAGAGTTCGATAATCTTTTTGGTAGCTGGGATAAAATGAACCGGTCGCATAAACTGTCGAACTTTTATATCATCATTTCCTAATTTTTCTAAGGAAGGAAGAACATCTTTAATATGAACAAATCCTAAAATATTATCTAAATCATCTCGAAAAACCGGTATTCTTGAGAAATGAGAATTCATTGATAAATCAAGAAATTCCTTTAGCGTCGAGTTGTCTTCGATGCATACCATATCGGTCCGAGGAGTCATGACTTCATAAGCCATGGTATCTCCAAACTCAAATACTTCATTGATTAAAACCTTTTCTTCAATTGGAACGGTTCGTTGTTCTGTGATAAATATCCGGAGCTCTTCATCAGTATGAGTTGAATGGTCAATATGGGTAATTCCAAACAGACGGGAAATAAAATCGGTTGATGCCGAAAGTATAAGTGCCATCGGCTTAAAGGCAATGAGTAAATACTCTAAGGGTTTCGCCAACCGAATCGATAAGGCTTCTGGATTGCTCATGGCTATCCGTTTGGGAACCAGTTCTCCAAATACCAGGGTCAAGTAGGAGATGACCAGCGTAACAGCAATCAATGCTATCTCTTCGCCAAAACGACCCAGTATTGGTAACCCGGTAGCTTCTAATTTTCTCCCAAGATTGTGCGACAGCGAAACCGCACCGGTTGCACTGGCAAAAAATCCAGCCATTGTCACGCCAATTTGAATGGTGGCTAAAAATTGACTCGGATTTTTTAACAATCGATTTACTGTCTCGACTTGTTTTGATTTGTCGCTTTCCAGGAGTTTTAACTTGCTCCGTCGCAAAGATATAACAGCTATTTCTGAAGCTGCAAAAAATGCATTAATAAATATTAAAAAGAATATAAGGAGTAATGTTGTTGCATAATTCATTTATTCTCCTTTTTGCTCCTTTCTTCAATAGACAGAAATCTTAAAATATTTTTGAGAGGCGGTGTAAAAATCCACCTCTTTACAAAAAAGGAAAAAATCCTGAATTTCTCTCTGGCTTTTTCCTTCCATTAATTTCCTAACCATGATATAGGAATCGCTATAAAAATCCAGGGCTTTAATTTTAGAGGAGTCTTCATCATTCATTTTGCCGTTTAACTCTTGTAGCGAGGCAGGAAAAAGGAAATAAGCAAAACCTTCTTCAAACCACTGAGGAAGAAAAAGGCCGTTTTGGCGAATAACAGCATGGAAAAACTCGTGAGATAGAACATTCTCTAATATACCCTTTTTGAGTAAATGGTGGGGATTCCGAAGATGAATCTCGCCTTCTCGATATACTGCAGCTGACCAACTGGGAAAGGCATGGCTACGGAAAGTGAAACCATCAGGATGAAGAATGATTCGTATGTTTATTTCTGTATTTAAACCCGTATAAAAATGGACGGTATCAGCTGCCCTTTCCAGGCATCGTTCCATCTCGAATTGTGGGTATTGTAATTGACCAGAAAGAGCTATATAGGTCGTACTCAAACACCAAACCGGTGTTGATATGATAATAAGTAAAAATATCACTGTAGCAAGCGCCAAATGACGCTTGCTACAGTGATATTCATCTTCCACTGGTAAACTCATGCTCTTTAGAGTACCCCCGCACTTCCGGGAAATACATTAAATAGGCTTGGGTAGGTCGTACATAAAATGAGCCTGCATCCCGGACCCTTAGATAGTATCTTATCATATTTTCCCCTTCTTCAATACGGGAAACGAAAAGGACCGGAAGCTGGTCATAAATTTTTTTATTAACATAAATTGGGAAATCAGAATTATTATGAGCTCGGTCTTCTTGAAGTTGGTAAACATAATCATTCCGAATCAATTCAAAGCCTGCTGCCATACCATCTTCTATAACCAAATTATCGAATTGATGGGGGCTTTCAATAAGTATCTCGCATACCAATTCATCCCCGGGTTGTAGTGATGAAATCGCTTCTTTGGTAAATATAAAATTACCCTCTTCGTTTTTTATTGGTTTGAGTTTCCAATAGTTTTTACTCACTTTGATTTGAGATGAAGGAGGCAAGCCGGAAGTAAAACCTCTTATTTTAACCGTCATGAGGTAAACCCCTTCTCCGAACAATTCGAGTTGGTTTTCTCCAGAAAGTAACTTTTCTCCATTCAAATCAATTTTTTTACTAAAGCTATCCGACTCGAATTGACCTTCTGTGGTTTTTTCCGAGTTCAGCATGATTTGATAACGGGTTTTAGAAACCATGGATTCTTCTTGAAATAGCAGAGCCAGTTTCATAAAGTAAGCTTTTTCTATGGTATTGATATACCACTCGGATTGTATATTGCGCAGCAACCAAAGGAAGGACTTTTCAGCAATGGATCTATTCTCCTTATTCAATGCCAGGGTTGCCCAACAGGTTGCTAAGAATCGATCATCTTCCCAAGGTTTTTCCGGATTGGAATAACCATAAAATACCGCATCTCCAATTGGTTGCGCTCTTTTTATCAGTTCTTTCAGTAAGCTTTGCTGGGCTTTTCCTTGCGCAACCAAGCTTAGCCAAGCAAGCTCTTTTACATCCATCCTTTCTAACCTTTTATCTATTTCAAAAGAAGTCAGGTCGGTAATTTTCTCTCCGACCTGACTTAATACATAATAGCTCATGGCTTTCTCCCAAGGAACCAGGTCCTTGTTGATGCTCATTAAATAGGATTTTGCCTGGAGAATGGAATTTTCGGAAACCAAATATCCCTTTTCCCGAGCCGTAATTAAAGCCAGAAGGGCATGGGATGTATTAAAAACATTACTGTCATCCAAGTTCCACCAGCCCCAACCTCCATCATAGTGTTGCAAAGCATAGAGCTGATAAATTCCTTCCTGGATTTCCCGAGGTACGGTTTTGGTCCATTCTAAATTATCGGGAAGGGGCAAAGAAAGGAGAGAGATAATTCTACTAGAAGTTTGTTCAGTACAACCATAGGGATAATAGTACATATCTTCCATGATCTGATAAAAAACTCCATTGAGATTTCGATACAATATACATTCTACTTGGGGCGGGTGATTAAACATCTCCGGTTGATAAGTGAAATTGAGTCGACCTTTTTCGTCGGAGACAAAAGTTGTAAAAAATTGTTCAATTTCAACACCGCGAGGTTTAACCTTTTGAGTGACTTCAATGGCATCTCCTGCCAAATCACCGCGAGCATACATTCTGACATATGGTAAACCAGCTTCAATTGCTTGAAATTGTACTGGAATGACTAAATTTTGATTGGCATCAATCTCCACCTCAGGGGGATAGGTTCCAATTTTTATTTCAGAACCAGTTTGAGCTTCAAGCCGAACCTTTTGCTTTGGATATTCGTTCCAAAGAGTCATTTGGGTTTGGATCGTATCTCCCTGTGAAAGAAATGGAGGCAATTCTACTCGGAAAGCAAAAGGACTGGATGTTCTAAAGTTAATAACTGATTCTCCAAATTCATCCGCGGTGTTGGCTCTGACTTCAACTCTCCAACTGGCTAGATTGTCAGGGCAGGTAAATTCAATTTCAGCTTCTCCTTGTTGATTGGTTTTTATACTTGGCATCCAAAGCAGAGTGTCGGGGAAGTATTTTCGCACGGTTGGTTCCCCCGCTCCGCCTCGACCATTTCCCTTAAATTGTGGACGAACATTTTGAACTGTTTCTCCCTGACCATAAAAATATTCGTACCATGATGACTGAGTATAAACTCTATTATATAAATTTTGATAATAATGCTCATAGATCTTTTCCCACCATTGCCAGGATATATCAAAAATTGCTTGATCCACAATGGCTAATGAAAAGTCGCATTTTCTGGGAAGGGAATCGTTCCCTAAAATTGTTACTTTGAGTTTCCCTTTTTCTTGAGGAAGGTAAACTTCTTTTTCGGTTGAAATTTTTACCAGGAGCTCTTTCTCCGGAATTACTGGAATTTGAATACTTTCGTTGTAATAATTACCATTATAAAAGGCCGACAAAGTTACATAACAACCCAATATATAGTCTTTGGTTATCGGTATCGAAACCTGATAGGGTCCTTTAACCGTAGATTTCACTTCAATCTGGTGAATTTTTTCTCCCTCAATGGTTAATAAATGAGGAAATTCTTCGGTAACCGGTGGAACAACAAGTACATTTGCAGTTTCACCGACTTTATATTCTTTTTTGTCGAGATGAAGTTCTATTCCGGTAGTAGGAAGATAAAACCCAGATCCGGTGACATAAAAAGTATCAGAAGCGGTTATGGTATTCCCTTTCTCATCACGGGTTTCGCATTCCAAACGGTAGTATCCGGGTTTCTCCATAGCAAAATCAATATCGGCCTTTCCATTGACAACTTCAAAGGAAAAAAGCTTTGCCGATGTTTCATTCCAATCTTTCTTTTCTTTATCCCAAGTCAAGAGATATATTGTTGCGTAAACTTTTCCAACGT
>NZ_DAOLQM010000085.1:0-3519 GCF_035418125.1 Atribacter sp.
TTTTCATCTTCATCTGGCGTCATACTATAGCATGAAGGTCCACATTCATTAAAACAAAATTTTTTTAGAGCGGTTTTTCGCTACCAGGCAATTATGTTAATTATGCTTTCTACCCCTTAACTGCTCCGGATAGTAAACCACCGACGATATATTTTTGGAAAATCAAAGCAATTATAACCGGTGGAATTGCTGCTAATATTCCACCGGTAGCCATCATCCCAAAATCAATTGAATGGCGGCCGGAAAATTCAGCAATCGATATGGGAATGGTTTTTGATACAACCGATGAAGTCATAATTAATGCCATAAAAAACTCTTCCCAAGACATTAAAAATGCCAAAAGGAGAGTAGCTACAATCCCTGGCGCTGAAAGAGGAATCATAATTCGAAATAACATACCTAAATAAGTGCATCCATCAATTTTAGCTGCATCTTCCAAATCCCGTGGAATACTATCAAAATAAGTTCGCATTATCCAAATCACAAAAGGAGTGATGATAGCAGAATAAACCAGTATTAAAGCTGTTTTCGTATCGAGCAAATTATATCGACTAAATATTTGATAAATAGGGATAATGATGGCCACTGGAGGAAGCATGTATGAAAAGAGAAGTACAAATAAAATTTTATCTTTCCCAGGAAATCTGAGTCGTGAAAAAGCATAAGCCGAGAGCGAGCCAATTGAAACACAAATAATGGTAACTGCAGAAGCTACCACAAAACTATTCATCATTGTTTTCCGGAATTCACTTTCAGAACCCTGGGAAAAAAGTATCTTTGAATATCTTTCAAAGGATATGTTTTCCGGTATCCATTGCAGTGGAATTTTTAGCAAATCTTTTAAATCAGCAACACTTGATATCAACAACCAAACTAAGGGTGCTAATAAGCCTGCTACTAAGATAATTGACCCAACGGTGATACCAATTGTTCGGTATATTTTATACTTTTTAACAATCATTTATTCACTCCTGAATAAAATCCGTTTAAAAGAATTATAAAATACTCTTTTTTTTAATATTCGATATGTTTCCCGATGTTGATGGTATAAATATAAGCCAAAAGAGCCACTATTAAAGTAATGAGATAAGCCAAGGCAGAACCACGACCAAAATTTAAAAATTTAAAAGCTTCTTGGTAGGTCATAAAGGAAATAACTTTGGTTGCATTGGCAGGTCCACCCGAAGTCATAATATATACGATATCGAAAACTCGAAAGGCATCTAAGGTACGCATTACCAAAACTACAGTTAGCGTAGGTTTTAATAGAGGCAAGGTAATGGAAAAAAGGCTTCTCCACCAACTCGCCCCATCAACAGTAGCAGCTTCATACATTTCTCGAGGTATGGTTTGCAATCCTGCCAAAAGCAACAGGGCAACTAATGGTGTAATCTTCCATACATCAGCTACAATAACGCAATGCATAGCACTCCACGGACGAGTTAACCAACCTCGGTAAGAATCAATTAAACCAATTTGTTTGAGTAGAGCATTAAACGCTCCATAATTAGCATTAAATATCCATTTCCACATAATAGCATCAACGGTAATCGGAAGTGCCCATGGAACCAACAATAAACTGCGGAGAATCCCTCGTGCCCAAAATTTTTGGTTTAGAAGAAGAGCAATTAAAAAACCAATTACCATTTCAATGGCAATAGATACTACGGTAAAATATGCAGTGCGGTTAATTGAGGCCCAAAATCCGCTGCTTTTCAATATATCAATATAATTTTTAAAACCAATAAAGGGCATTCCCTGGGCTTTTCGAGTTAAGTCAACCTGATGAAGACTGGTATAGAAAGCCATCACCATTGGATAAAAAATAATAATTCCAATAAAAATAAAAGCAGGAATGATTAATAGCCAGGCAAATCTGACTTCTCTTCGGTTGTACTGGTTTGATTTCATAGTTAATTCAATCTACAACCTAAACAGCAGGAGTATTAATCCCTGCTGTTTAGGTTGCATTCAATAGACTAATATCTTTCTTGAATTTCTTTCATCCGTGCAACAGCATCATCAAGTGCCTGCTGAGGAATCTTAGCTCCAGTAATAGCTGATTGCAACTCTTCTCCTAACAATTGGGAAAATTGCGAATACCAAGGAAGTTGTGGCCGATCAAACACATACTGAATTTGTTCCTTTGCAATAGGGATAGCTTTGGGTTGAAGAGCGATTAACTCTGGATCATCATAGAGGGATATCCAAATGGGAAGAGCGTTGGCACTGTATTTTTTCTGTATATCACGACTGCATAAGAAACTTATATAATCCCATGCTACATCTGGATTTTTGCAGGTATTCACTATGCTCAAACCCATCCCACCATTACAGGAAGCACTCTTGTTCCCATCGGGAAAACCGGGTATTAATGCTATTTCAGAATCTCCGGCAATTTGTGACTCTTGTGGATCATTTGATAAATTATACATATAAATCCAGTTCAGACCAAAAGCTGCCTGACCGGAAGAATAGATTCGCCGTACCTCTTCGTTAAAACTTTCAATTGAAGCTGGATTATAAATTCCAGCTTTTAAATTATCCACCATATAGCTCAAGGCATCCAGGCCTTTTCCTTGGTTTAAAATCGGCAAACCATTTTCATCAAAGGCTTTCCCACCCATGGCATTTAAATAGGTCAAATACTGAACAACTACTACCTCTCCTTGCCCCCAGGAATCAATAATTGGATATTCGATGATTCCATTGGCTTTCATTTTTTGGGAAGTTTCAATCACCTCGGGCCATAAAGTAGGAACTGAAGCACCAACTTCATTTAACATTTTCTTGTTATAAAAAAAATACTGCCAATCATTGAGCCAGGGCATCCCATAAATTCTATCTTTATAGGTCACTGAATTCAGAACGGTTGGAAAGATGTCGGCTCGGTCTTCGTCTTTTAAACGATCAGTAACATCAATAATCCATCCTGCCTCTGCAAATTCCGCCGGCCAGACACAGTCACTAATAATGACATCGTATACTCCCGATTCACTGGCAGCAGCTACGGCAATTTTATCGTGGAGTTCTTCGTAGGATACAAAGTTTAAATTAACTTCGACATCTGGATTTTGTTTTAAAAATTCATCCGTCATGGCTATCATATCGCTTTCTTGATAGCCGGCTTGCTTCATAAAAAGAGCACTCAGGCTTACTTTGGCACTAACCATAACCGAAAACGAAAATACCAGTAAAATTAATGTGATGAAAAAAATTCCTTTGTGTTTCATAAATATTTAGCCCTCCTATATACTTATTTAAATTATTTTAACATATTCGGTTGAAAATAATTGGCATTCTATCCTAACTGATAAATTATACCCATAAATATAGGAATTATTCTTTTATTTTTAGTGTTGGGGTTAAAATATCATTATTTTAAGCAGTTTCTTTCTCATGAAGGCTTCATTATTCCGTTTTTTGAATGCTGTGACCAGTGATTAATAGCAGGGAACGTGTATAATTCTATCCTCATCTGGTGCTGCTAGTCATCATGAGGGTCTATCCTGAAAACCA
>NZ_DAOLQM010000085.1:3619-8069 GCF_035418125.1 Atribacter sp.
TTTACAAATAGGAATTTAAGAATTATAATTTCTCAACCCTACTATTTCCCTTTCAACAATGCGTTTTCTATTGCTTTTAGGTAAGCTTTATTAGTCACTGTTGCACTTGATACTGTATCTATCTGCAACGATTGCTTTTGAATAATCTGATCGAAGATCTTTTTGGAAATATCTCCCGATCCAAAGACAATATCTTTGATAATTTTTATTCCGGCAATTTGGTGATTTTTCACTGTTACCTCTACCTGATTCGACCACCGGTATCCCTTAAATTCACCTGGATAGACTCCATCAGCCAATTTGGAAAGATCGATTTTTCCGATATTGAGCTTTCCTACTTTTTTTAGTCCTGCTGAGGCAAAAATAAAGATGATTACCAAAATGACAGCCACAATGATAAGAACAATTGCTAACGTACCCATAATACTTTCCCTCCTATTTTTTAAAATATTTTTTCTCAATCAATATATATTATAGACATTTCTGGGTTGGTTTTTTGAAAAATTTCTTTTAAATTTTTACTGATCATTATTTCACCAGTATAGGCAACCAGAATCACACCTAAAGATGGAAAATTCTTCAAAAAACGAATGAGTTCTTGCCGATTCATGATAAAAATAGCAGTGGAAAGGGCATCCGCCAAGGTGGAGCTTTCTGCAACCATGGTAACGCTTTGCCATTCTAACCGAGCAGGGAAACCAGTTCGAGGATCAAGAATATGGTGATACTTTAAACCATCAATTTCATAATATCTTTCATATCCCCCTGAGGTTACAACTGCTTGTTCTTCTACCTTTAAATTCCCGAATATCCCCCCATCCGCCGAAAAGGGGTTACGAATACCAATAATCCAACTTCTCTTCCAATGGGTTTTTCCAATGGTTACAACATTTCCTCCTAAATTAATAAATCCTGACTGGATTGAATAATCTCTATAAACATCGATAACCTTCTCCCCAGCATACCCTTTTCCTATTCCTCCCAGATCAATTTTTTGATTGAACCGTATAAGCTTAACTAATCTTTCTTCTGAATTAATTAAAATATCCCGGTAGTTAATCAAACTAATCAAGTCTTGAATTTGGTTTTTATCCGGTTTTTTTTGATTTTTTTTTAATTGGCGCCAATAATCAGTCAAAACTCCGACCGTTACATCAAAAGCACCATTGCTTGATTTCGATACTTCAACAGCTTTTTGCAAAACATCAATGGTATCTTGACTTACTTTCACCCAGTTTTTGCCTGCATGAATATTAATTTGAAAAATATCACTTTCTTCTTGGAAAAAACTGAGTTTCCCTTCCAAATATCGGATTTTCCTCGTTGCTTCATCAATAGCCTCTTCGGCATTTTTTCCATATACTTTTTGATAAACAACCGTATCCATGCAGAAATCATACTTTTCAACACATTTCATTTTTTATGAATCCTCGTCGGATAGGAAAAAATGTAATTATATCCTCATCCTGACCTATGCCCACTATCTAATAGATTTATCAATGGGGTGAAAAAATAAATCCTTTTAAAAGAAAATCAAATAATTGCTTCTCCCCGCTCCATGGCTTCCAATGCTCGATAGTCCGCTTTTCCCATGCGGGTAACGGGGAGACTATCCAAAAAAGTAATCTCAGTTGGAACTGACCACTTAATAAGCTGCTCAGCAACGCTTTGTTTTATTTCCTCAGCTAATTTTTCCCGAGAATGAACATTGCCCCTGATAACCACATAAGCCTTGACTCGACTCATGGTGTATTCATCAGGAATACCGATAACACATGATTCGACAACCAATGGATGACTATTAATAACACTTTCTACCTGAGAGGGATAGACTGCATAGCCCGAGCACTTAATGATTCTTTTCATCCTTCCAGTAAAGTACAAAAAACCGTCCTGATCTAAAGTTCCTAAATCTCCGGTCGAAAGCCAGATTAGACCGTCTTTGTGCTTTTGCAGAACACGATCCGTCTCCTCAGGCCGATTATTATATCCCAACATCACGGTAGGTCCATTGATGCAGATTTCTCCCACTTCTCCCACTGGTACTTCTTCTATGCCTTGAGGGCGAACAATCTTAAAACGATTTCCAGGCAAGGGTAAACCAACGCTTCTTTCTTTATAAATATCCTCCGGCATGATCGAACAAGCTGTTACACATTCGGTTAAGCCATACCCCTCTCGTAAACTAACTATCCCTCCATGACTTTGCATAAAGTCATTGAACCGTTTGATGAGAGAAAGAGGAACGCTATCTCCTCCACAAAAAGCTCCTTTTAGGTAAGAAAATTGAGCTTTTTGCAGCTTTTCGCTGTTAATCAATGCCTCATAGTGGGTGGGTACGCCAGCGATATAGGTTGGTTTACACTTGGCGATGGCATCAATAAATTCCTTTTTGCTAAAACGAGGAATTAGAATACAACGACCGCCTCCTAACAAAACCGAATGAAGACAAATCCCCAATCCAAATCCGTGAAATAGAGGAAGGATACAGAGTGTTGAATCTTTACCTGGTTGAGGATTCACTTGAGTCAACACCTGGTCAGCCAGGGCATTCATGTTCTGATTGGAAAGAAGGACTCCTTTTGGCGAACCAGTGGTTCCTCCACTAAAAAGAATAACAGCTGGTTGGTCAGTAGAAAAATGATGGAATACTTTTAGAGGTGAGAGCCAGTTTCGGATCAGGGTCTTCCAATCAATTAAACGATCTCCATGATAATTGGGACTTTTACGTCCTTGTTTCAAATAATAAAGATATCGAGGAATTGGAGGGAGTTCTCCCGAAACCGTAGTTAATATGGTCTTTTTGATATCACTCTCTTCGACAGCTTTGCGAAAGTTACCATACAGGATATCCAAAGTGATCAACCACTGACTTTGGGTGTCTTGAACATAAAAAGACATTTCAGGAGCAGTGGATAAGGGATGGACAATACAGACTACCGCTCCAATCATGTTGAGCGAGTAAATTGTCATAACCACTTCAGGGATATTAGGCAAACATACAATCACTCGATGACCGGGCTCAATCCCTAAGTTCTTCCATATCATAGCTAATCGTTGAATTTTTTCTTGTAAATGTTGATAGGTTATCTGCTTCCCAAAATAGTCCAAAGCCGGCATATCAGGATACATTTCTGCGGTCGTGAACAAACGTTCGGCCATGGACTGGTCAGAATTAGGTATCATTATGCATTCCTTCCTCTACGGGTTTCTCTAATTCTTCTGGATGTTCCATGAGCTGCTTGAAGGTTTGTAAAGCACGAGCTAAATAAAATCCATCGGCAATTCGTTCATCTACAGTAAAGGTGATTTCAACCAAGGTTTTTTTAACCAGTTTACCGTCTTGGTCTAAACTCAATTCTTCGGCATACTTTCCCATAGCAACAAAAAGTGAAACTGTTCCCCATTCATAGAGGTGGTGATAGGGTGCATTCACTCCTAAACTACCGATGTTTGCAACAAAAGCACTGGCATAAAAAGGATCCGAACTGGTTATCGACTCCGGCACCAGACCAAAATTATCCAACCAGCGGAGAAAAGCCACCACAAATGATATCATCCAACCGGGCAGCTTCGAAAAGGTTTTAACCAAACTTTCACTATCGGCAGCATTTTCATGACGAGCTCGTTCTATGGATAGCAATACTTTTTCAGCAACCTGGTCAAGGGTGTCTGAGGAACAAAAGGTTTCTTTAACTGCTAACATTCTGGCCGCTTCGGTTTTCTCCTGTTTAACCAGGTAGGAAATCTGCATATTATTTCGCTGATAGATTCGCTTCCCAGCTATAAAACGGTTGATCCCGGGTTTTAGGATAGCGGTACGAACCATAGCCGTCATGAGAATATGGAAGAGAGTAAACTTTTTTTCTGGTGACCGATTTAAATTTCTTTCTTGGAGGTATTCCAAAGTATGAGTAATGTCTAACTTTTCTCGAAAGTAGATGCATGATCCATTTCGGGTTTTAAAAATGAATGGTTCCAAACGATGCATCGGATTAGCGTCTTTCAACCAGGTGCCGTCACGACGGTATCCCCGGGTTAAAAAGCGTTTATTTTTCTTTTCTTCAGTCACTCATAACGCAACCTTTCTTAAACTTCCTTACTGCTTTTAGAATAAACTCTTAATTTTCTTTCCACTCTCACCATGGGAGAAGGAACTAAAATCCGTCTTTATTATTTTCTCTCTTTAGTTGAAAGAGTAGTCAATAAATTATTTACATTATAAAGTATTCTTGTTCCCTATCAAGGGAATTTTCTTCACCCTTGATAGGTGATAATGGGTATAAATTCTGATAAACTACTAAAAAATGAAAGTCCAAAATTGATTTTTCATTTTTTTTCTCTTTCAATTATGGAGTCTTTTTATGCAAATCGGAAAAATGAGGTGATTAAAGGTTATGGAAGTTGTTTATTCTCAAGGAAATATTCAGGTGGTTATTGGTGATATTAC
>NZ_DAOLQM010000086.1:0-8012 GCF_035418125.1 Atribacter sp.
TATTTTGAGAAACCGGCAACCGCAGCAATTTCTTCCAGGGTAAAATCCCTGTCAAGGTTATTTTCAATATAGTCTACGGCTAAATTTATCCTGCCCCAGTATAATGCGGCCATCTTGGAGCGTTTAGCTTGTTCAGCTTTCATGGGTACACATCCATTCGAGTTCCACTCAAAAGTTGTGTAGAGCTCAACGAAAAAAGAAAACCTGTCCCATGATGAATTAAAAGCATCGCTTTCATTCGGCATACAGCTCCTAGGGAATTGACATGTAGAGCTAAAATAGTCCTCGGCACCGGGCAAGCTCATCCAGCACCTGCTGGGCATTTTCCGGTTTTTTCAGGAAAGCCAGGTACTCATCTTTTTGTTCTTGGGTAAGGGTCACCGGATTTAATAAATCCATCATGTATTCATCGGTAGGTATTCCGCACAACACTAAAGCTTGCTTCCGTACGTCCGCATAGGCTGTAGACTCCAGGAAGCCCCGTCCGATCCGTTCTCCATCCAGGGTTTCCAGGTATACCGCCCCTTCGGAGTATTGGGAACCAGCAGCAAAATATCCTTGCTGGCCAGTTTCAACAATAGGAATCAGGTAAAATTGACGGCGCTCCTCGGGAACAACCGCTGATTCTACCATCACCTTGACCCGGTTTGGGTACCAGGTGTTGGTTGCCAGGTAAGGTTCGTAGTGAATTGTGCTTTGAATCCACCGGTCGACCTCAATGGAACCGGAAATGGATTCATAATCTCCATTTTCTTTGATATATACCCCCCAACAGGAAGCAGTCATGGTACCCGGAGGATTGATTCCAGTCTGATTGTAAAAGGCGGCATTCTTCGTTTTGTGAAGAGAAGATAGACTCATCTCCGTGCCATCATCAAACTGGATCATCATCCAATCCCATCCATCGGGTTCCCTAACATCCAGTGCACTGGCAACGCGGATCAATTCGTTTCGCGGATTACCTTTGGGCATGAATCCACTCCCGTATTGATGATCATACCAGAATTTCCCACCACTTAGGCTTACTTTCTGACCATTTAATCCAAGGGTGCTCGTTTTTGGATCGAGTAGAAGATGTGGTACCGAATAGTAAAGCGTACCCACTCCCCCGCAGCTTGGACACAAGCCCTCATCGCCGTTGAGGACATAGCCTTTGGTTTGATGCAGGGTTATATCGATTTCTATTTCGACTGGCTCTTCTCCCGATTCATCCACTCCCCATGCCTGAAGTTTTATTGGAAATAGGGTATCATCCTGCAACGAGCACATGGAATTCCTCCCCAATTCGTACTTGAAAGGATAAGAAGAAAAATTGATTAGACCGGTTGTCCCGGCGACGATATAAGGTTTGGACCGATAATGCTTATCCCCTGCTTTGCTTATGGCTAAATGCATTTCCAGTATCTGGTTTTCCAGATCACTAAGACCGGCCATTTGAGCCATCGCTGGGGGCAGCAGTGAGTATCGCCAGAACATCATCTGAACACCGTATTCTTCTCCAGAATTGGTGAAAGCACTCCCCACAAAGAAATGCCAGCCTACCTGGTAATCATACTGCGGGCTGTCATCCTTTGGGAATCTGAATTCTTTGGTTTCTGGGATTTCCTGGTAGCCTCGCGAACTGGTAGGCCCCAAAAAAGTGGTCATGGCATACGCTTGGTGGGGACTGAGGTTATTTGAGTATTCTTTAAACATTTTGTGTCTTGGTGAGTAATCTGAGGTCCAGCTATCGGGATTCGTAATCAAGTCATCAAGCCGCACCAGCATTCTCTCCCCAAAAGCCTGTGTACTGTTGGCCGGATTATTGAGACGTTCTTGGATGTCTTTTGGAATTTCGCTGGGATCATAATCGTACATCCACAGAACTCGGGCTACATTTTGTAAAGTTTCCGTGGAAAGGTCAGAAGCACAAGCGGATATGTCAAAAAAACCAGTCAAAGATAATAGGATTATTGCGATGATAAACTTTTTCAAGACACAATATCCAACCATTTGACAACCTCCCTGAATATTTTTTCAATACTTAGAAAACTCATAATATATGGCAACAAAATTAATGTCAACCAAAAATAACGATACAATTTTTTATTACATTAATGTGAATGATTTTGTGAATTACTCTATTTTATTCGGGAAACAGAATCCTTGGGATTGAGTTCTTAATTCTTTAATTTTGGAACTACGTCCCTCAAACCTCAATTGACTTTCCACCTGTCTGACTTCTTACTATTACCACATCTTTTTTCCATACCTGCTACTTGGGTTCCTATTCTGCCTGTGAACGGTCATCAGCAAAAAAACCGACCTTTTTCTTTCATCTGAAATTATTCTGGCAAGAGAACCCCGGATGGAAAAAACCAAATACCGCAAAAGATTGATATGAAAACAGATTTAATGATTTACAATTGCCAATACCCTTAAGAGAGCAGGAAGAGGTTAATACAAATCTTACCGAGCATTATGGTGTAGGATATTCAATTGGTCTGAACCGAAGCCAAAAAAAATAACAGATTTATGCTAATTATAGTTTACAAATGGCCGATAATAGTTTTTGAGATAAGTTAAATACTGAATACCAGAACGGTTGGGACGGGAAAGCCATCAGCGAAGTCGAGCACAAAGTCAGCTGATCGGACATAGGTATCTTTCGGTAGCTAAACGATCAAGCGACCGAAATAGCAGCCCGAGTTAGGAAAGCGAGGAGGTGGAAATGCGATACTAACACAACGATTTGCTGAACCTGAGGAGGACTGGAACAGGTTATGTTGGTCACATACGATCATCCGACCAAACTGACTTAGACTCCATCCGACAAGAAATCAGCAGATGTTCTGGGACAACGAGGGCTAACACGTGGAATTGATCATGAAGAATATCTATAAAATATGGGATAATCCCAAAACGTGGTCGATTGGTAGTAAAAAGCCCAATAAGAACTTGTAAACCAAACAAAGGAACCAGGAGGTTTTTAATTTATGGAAAAGTTTAAGACACTAAACCGTTCTTTAATCCTTTTATTCGTTACGATAGCGATTGCCCTGCTGGCAATCGGACCTGTCTGGGCGGAAGAACAGGATCCTTACCAATCGGCCATCATCACCGCTCGGACGGAAGCCTGGCGGAGTATCAATTCTGGAATTTCCGGGAGTGCCACAGTGGCGATTATGGACCAAGGCCAGCTGGTTTATACGGAAGGCTTCGGAATGGCTGACCGAGTCAAGAGTATTCCGGTCGATGCCGATACCATCTTCAATATCGGGTCGATCAGCAAGCTGTTTTGTGCAACCGCAGTGATGCTTCTGGTGGATGATGGATTGGTGGAACTCGACAATCCAGTCATTGAATATCTCCCGGAATTCACCATGGCCGATGAACGGTACCGCGATATTACCGTACGGATGTTGCTGGACCACTCTTCTGGTTTTCCCGGATCGTGCTATGCTAACATGATTGGCTACCAAGCAAAACCCGATGTTTTCCAGGACACTCTGGATAATCTGTCGCAGTCAACCTTGAAGCACGCTCCCGGAGAAATGGCTCCGTATTGTAATGATGGTTTTACCTTGGCAGAAATGCTAGTCGAGCGAGTTAGTGGTCAATCCTATATCGATTTTTTATCAGAAAGAGTCTTCCAACCGCTTTCACTGAAAAAGACCGGCAAGAGTCTCGGGGAAAGACCCAAAGACCTACTCGCATTATTTTACGCCCCTGATACCGGTCAGGAAATTCCCCTGGAAATACTTTCGGTTTTGGGTGCTGGTGGACTCGCTTCCACAGCGATCGACCTAGTTCGTTTTGCCGATGCCTTTTCCGGGAAAGGAAACCAGATTCTTTCTTCAGAAGCTATTACCGAAATGACCAGTTGGCAACCGTCCCTTCTCGCTCAAAAGGTTTGGGATGAGACGGGGTTATATGGAGAATTTGCCTACGGATTAGGTTTGGACCTGGTAATCCAGTATCCCCAGACGGGGAAAGGGGTCAAGTTGATCGGAAAGGGGGGTGACACGACAGACTATCACTCGATGCTACTTTCCGCTCCAGAAGAAAGGCTCTCGGTTGCGGTCATCCAGAGTGGCCGGAGCGGTGACGCCGTAAAAATCGCCTTTGCCATCATGGACAGCCTCCTTATTCAGAAGGGTTTAATGGAAGCTCCCCCAGCGACAGTAGCCAAGCCGAAGGAACCGCAAGCCATCCCAGAAGAGTATCTTGCTTTTCAGGGTTATTATGCACCTAACCCATTCAAAGTAACCTTCGATCTTGAAACTAATACCGTTAATGTAACCAAGCTGGATAAAAAAGAAGAAGTACCGGTTATAACCCTGACTTACCGGGACGGGCATTTTTACGGTCCCGATGATAGTCGCTTTTCTTTTCTTACAGTGAATGGACATCGTCTGCTGACGACCTCCATTTTTAACCAAGTCGTCGAGATGCTTATCGGGCAGCAGCTCAGTAAACTCGATGAACCTCTGAATTTGGGAATCGATATGGACGGAACAAGCTGGCTGAGACGAAACGTGCTCCCTGGAGAAGCATTCAACCCAGAGCACATCATGACCTCTCAGCTCATTGAAGACCTTCCCGGGTATGTGGTTTTCCAAGGGGTCAAACAGATCTTGTCTCCACAGTATGCTGGTATTCCGGTCGGAGCTGTTCGAGACCAGACTGATTTAACTCTATTCGAAAATGACGGACACACCTGGGCAAGGGTTTTTGATTTTCTCTACAGTCCCATCGAAACCGCTCTTCCACTGGAAACAGGGGAAAATGAAGTGACTATCGGTAATCTCAATTACAGCGAGTGGCTATCGGTACCAGAAGAATGCATTGTTGACATCCAGAAACCCGAGCAGGGTAGGGTATTTATCTTTTCTCCGGAAGGATCGGTCCTCTACGACAGCCTGAGTGATAGCGGTAAAGTCTTTATTCCATCTGGTGGTTTCATTGAGCTCATTGGACACGCCGGTGATGTATTCAATGTAACCAGGAATTAGTTAATGGTGAATGATAGCCAATAAGCGGTGAGAAGTGATCGTTAAACTATTTGAATAACCTGGTATTGGGATAGGAAAGTTTGCAATAAATCTTTCCTATCCCGCATTAAAATTATATTGTGTCTTTCAAGTCACAAGTGGAGCTCATTCTCACCTGACTGGATTAAAGGATAATTCCTATTCAGGGAAAAGCATGAAAATCAATCGAAAATTGGAACTTCTTCAACTGCTTTCTGGAAAGTCTTGCTGGATTAGTTGACTAAAGAAACCTTATCTCCAACACCTAAGTGCACTGATAGGTCTCCTTGCATATACTCTCTAAAGGATTAGTAGAGGTAATTTCCATCTTATCCTATGGAAGAAGACCAGAATTTATTGGGAATCTTTGAGTGGGTATGATATCCTCGACCGAGTTAGTTATAATTTTTTAAGGGAAATTATAAAATCAATATTTATAATACTTACTATGAGATAATAATTTATAAGGGATACTGAAACTTAAATCACAACGTAGGGATCATTTCAGGAAAAATTGAGATGTTTAAAATTTGTATCTTAGAAAGGTGGGGGGGGTTAAAAGATAATGTTGAAGAAGATAATGGAAGAGAAAGTCGCTATCGTTACTGGAGGTGCTTCGGGAATAGGTGAAGCTGCAGCAAAAATCTTGGCTGAGAATGGCTGTAAAGTTGCAATGCTGGATATCGACGAGTCACGCATGGAAACGGTGTTGCGTGAAGTCCAGACTCTTCAGGAAGAATGTTTTTCTGTTGCTGGTGATGTGACCGAAGAAAACACCGTTATTGATTTTTTCAAGGAAGTTACCCAAAAATGGGGGAAGCTTGATGTTCTGGTCAATAGTGCCGGACGGGATTCTCTGGCTCCGCCCGTTTCCGAAGTAACCCTGGAGGAGTGGAATAAAACCATAGCAGTCAACCTGACCGGAGTATTTTTATGTTGTCGGGAAGCTTTTAGAATTATGGAAAAACAACCTACCGGAGGTAGAATCATCAACCTTGGCTCGACTTCAGCCAAACTTGCCTCCAGTCCTGGCCACAGCCCGTATCGAGCCTCAAAGCATGGAATGATGGGTTTCAGTGAAAACATTCTTTTAGAGGGAGTCAAAAAGAATATTGCCGTAACAGTTATCAATCCCTCTCACGTCAAGACCCCCATGACTGAAATCATAGATCAAGGACTCTATGCCGAAGGATTGACGTCTTATCTGGAGGGATGGTTGGATCCTGAAGAAGCCAAAGGAGGAATTTACGCCAATTGTATCGATGTCGATTATGTAGCCAAAATTCTTTTATACATAGCCTCCTTGCCACCCGAAATTACCATTCCCCAATTTTCGGTTTATCCAACTTTTAAGGCACACCGGTACGGCATGCGAGCATGAGGTTGGTTTTTGATGACCTTGAAAAAATTTAGTTATTTTTTGAAAAAATATTTCTTCTCTCACTATTCAATTTCCTCCTTCTCCCTTGATGAGAGAAGGTCAAGATGAGGATGAAACCTGGATTTAAATCTATAGTTTGGTGTTTTGAAATAAGTTGTTGAATGGTTCTTCAAAAGGAAGTAAAAATGGATGGATATACAAAAATTATCAATAACATATTTGACCTGCAAGGAAAGAATGGATGTTGGAAAATGCTTTCGAAATCCGACAAATATTATCCTACTTGTCTTCATTATGCTCCGACCTTTAAAGCCACTTTGTGGACGTTAATACTGCTTGCTGATATTGGTCTTGATAATAACGACCACCGAGTGAAACAACCATTGGAAATCATCAAGGATCATTTTTTTGATTCAGACAACCTCATCTATTCTTTAAGTGAAAATCATTTTCCGATTCCTTGCCTTAATGGGAACATTATATACCTGGAAAGCTATTTTTCTGGTTTAATTGGCGAAGAAACCATGAAAGCCATTGAATTTTTCTCTCAATACCAAAGATTTGATGATGGTGACTATATCACCGAAAAAAATCAGTATTGTGCTAATACCAGTTGCTATGGTAAACATAGTTGTTACTGGGGAATTGTAAAATTATTGAAAGGACTTTCTTTCGTTCCAGTAAAACTCAGAAACCGTTCAATCAACAAGTTAATCAATTCATGTATCGATTTTATTTTATTACATAGTGTATGTTTTAGATCTCATCGAAGAGGTACCATAATGATTAAAGATATAGATAATTTGACATTTCCGAATATGTATAAAAGCGATTTTTTGGAAATTCTCTGGTTGTTAAAAAGGGAAAATGTTCAATCAGAAAGGCTCAAACCAGCTCTTGATTTATTAAGATCAAAATGCCTGCCAGGTGGTAGGTGGATTTTAGAGAAAAAGATACCTAATTTGGTCACAAGCATAGGAGAAACCAACCAGCCCAATGATTTTATTACCATAAGAGCAAAAGAAGTGCTGGAATTCTACTCTGAAGAAGGAATGAAACCATGGTGAAAAGCATACATGAAGAATTTAAAAAATTGAGTGATCAGGAACGTGCTGCGCACTTACAAAAATACTTCAAGACCGGGAAAGGTGAATACGGAGAAGGGGACGTATTTTTAGGTTTGAGAGTTCCCACGATTAGAAATATCGCCAAAAAATTCAACACTATATCCATAGATGAGGCTGAAGAATTTCTCCAATCACCCTATCATGAAATACGTTTATTTGCCCTTTTTGTGCTCATCGATCTTTTTAAAAAAGCGAGAGAGGAAGAAAGTAAGAAAATCTATGACCTCTATCTCAAAAACACCAAGTTTATCAACAACTGGGATTTAGTCGATACATCGGCTGGACCGATTGTCGGTGCTTATTTGTTCAAGCGTGATAAAGAACCAATTTACACGCTGGCACAGTCAGAAAACCTGTGGGAGCGCAGAATAGCCATAATGGCCACGTCCTACTTTATAACTCAAAATAAATTTGCTGACACTTTGAAGATTGCTGAAATGCTTCTCAATGATATGGAGGACCTTATTCATAAAGCAGTGGGCTGGATGTTGA
>NZ_DAOLQM010000087.1:0-7928 GCF_035418125.1 Atribacter sp.
TTATGCGACGTGGCAATCTCATCCTTTTAAAGTATTTATGAAGAAAGAAACTAAGGGTTTAGAGCCTCACGGCTTCAAAACACGGAACCTCAGGATGACGGAATTTTTTATTTGTTCATGATTTTTTCAGGATAGATGATTATAGAAAAAAAGGCATTATTCTGGCTGCTTTTTTGCATCCTTCAAAAAAAGAAACAACCTCGAATAAAAAAATAGGTTTAAGGTATTTTCAAAACCACTGGATATGTGTATTATAACTTTATATTATAATGATAATATTTATTAACAATTATGCAATAATAATTAATAGAGTCATTTAAAACCATGGAATTTATTCAAGACCAAGACTTCAATCCAAAAAAAAATCTTCTGGTTTCTTCCGAGGATAGGAATAGAATTCCTTCTTTTGTATCCTTTCAATTTTTCCGTTATCCGGCTTTTCTGATTAGTGTCTGGATTATCATTGGTTTTTTTATTCAAGAATATATTAATTTATCCCTATTAATGATTATAGTTTTAATCGGTTTGGGCTTTTTTGGACAAATCCTGCTTCACAAGTATTCTCGCTGGTTTTGTTTGGCGAGTTGTCTTTTTTGGTTGATGATTGCTGGTTTTATACATTATCTCGCCTACCAGATTCCAATAGATGCTTTTCGATTGGTCCAGGGTACAAAGGTTACTTATCAGGGAACCATCCAACGTATTAATGAAAAATATTATTTGAGTAAAATTGAATCTTTTTCGGGATATCGGCCGGTTCTCTTATTAAAAAATCCAGCACAAGAGCTTGATCAATTTTTATTTCAGAGGGTAGAGGTAACCGGACTATTTCGACCTTATCTGGCTTGTTCCAATCCTGGAGGAATCAATTTTCAAACTTATTGGAGACAAAAAAGAATTTTTGGCGAAATCCAAGTATATAAATGCCACCCGATCGACAACAATACCTTTTGGAATAATTTCTTATCGAGTTTTGAACGAACGAGAAATGCCTTATCTAATCGATGGAGAATGAAACTTGGTGAAGAATATCCCTATTTTGCTGCCATGCTTTGGGGAGAAAAAAATGACCTTTTCCAGGATAGTACAGCACTTTTGCAGGAAACTGGCATCTATCATACTTTTTGCATATCTGGTCTCCATCTCACTATCCTGGGAGGAATTCTTCTCTTTATTTTACAGAAAATCCATCTCCCAAAGTCTTTAGCCGTGAGCTTGAGTATTTTTTTCTGCCTCCTCTATCTTTTTTTCTGCAGCATTGCACCATCTGCCTTTCGAGCTTTTCTTATGTTCGCCCTTTTTCTCATCGCCAAGCAAATAGGTCGTAACACCCTCTCGATTCATTTCATTTCTATTGCCTTTATGGTGATGTTTTTCCTTCAACCGGAAATTATCTTCCAACCTGGATGTCAACTCTCATTTATATCAACTCTGGCAATTATCCTTTATAGTTCCCAAATCCAAAACTCCTCTCAATATACCAAACTGTTTCAATGGATAGCCAACGGCATTTTACTCTCAACGGTTGTTACTATCTTTACGCTTCCTCTTCTTATCCTTAACCGGCTTTCTTTTTCCAGTCTCATCTGGACCAGCAATCTTATTTTAATTCCCATTGCTCAACTTTCAATACTCGTTAATTTTATTTCTATTCTTGGTTCATGGATTCCACACTTGACTAACGTCTTTTCCCATCTCATACGTCTTTTGATTCGAATCCTGATTATACTATCGGAGTGGAGCCAAAATAATATTCCTCATCTCTTCTGGAAATTTGAAGCCAAAAATCAACAGATTTTCGGTTGGGTGTTCTGGATATTATTATTATTCCTAATTGATTTGCTGATGGTGAAAAAATCAAAAGCTATCCTACTGAAAAGCATGATTTTGTTCTCACTGGTTTTGGTCATTTTTGGCTTCTCAGCACAACCTCAGTTCCAGGTTTGGGTTTTGGATGTTGGACAAGGTTTAGCAATGATAAGCCTATCTGACAATCAAGCAATTTGTATTGATACCGGAGGAGTCATCAGAAACTACGGGAATACTGGATACACCATATTGCTCCCTTTCCTAAAAAATTATGGTATACATCAACTTCAGTCAGTTTATCTCACTCATTATCATCAGGACCATACCGCAGGAATCCAAAGTTTAGTAGAAGCATATGACATCTCCGGGATCTATGGACGTTTCGAAAGCGAACTGGAGGGCGGGATAAAAACTACCTCAATTGAATATCCCACTGTTTCTAAGCATCACCATCCCTATCAAATAGAAATAATTCCGATTTCCGGGTTTCAAGAAAATGATCAAGCATTAGTATATAGACTTTCTATCCAGAATTTTTCTTGCTTAGTTTGTGGCGATATAGAAGAGGAGGGGATTCACCAACTTCTTAAGGCTGGAGAAAATATAATTCGATCGGAGGTTATAATTATTCCTCACCATGGTTCCTATACAACCAACTTAGCGCAACTTATCCAACAAGTTCGGCCATCTCTTGCTATAATATCTACAGGTGAAAACCGTTATGGTCATCCTGATCAACGTACCCTAAAGCTTTTGAACGAATTAGGGATACCATATTACCGGACTGATTACCATGGTGCGGTTGGTTTTCACATCCAAAGAAAGAATTGGAAGGTTATTGTTCATGGAAAAAACGACTTTTCAAAAATGGATAACGAGTGACATTCCCAATAACCAGTATTTTTTTCTTATTTCTCTCAATATCAGTCGTCATTTTTGGGAGCAGTACTATTTTCCACAGATAAAAACCAAATTTAAAACCAATATCGTCTATCGAGTAGAAAATGAAAAAACCTGGAAGGAAATGGAAGCGGAAAGAATGCTTCCTAAGTTGTTCCCAGAAAAGGAAATAATTCTTCTTGATGGGATTTCAGAAAAAGGTGCTTTAGAAATTGCACAAAAAAAATCTATTCCTGACAATTTAATATTTCTTTTTTTAAACGAAGGTGAACTAACCAAACCATGGACGAACGTCACAATCATTCATGTCGGGTTTGGTGAAAAGGAATTTTACCAGTGGATTGGAAAAACCGCCGGAGAGAAGTTTTCTGGCCTCCCTGCAGCAGTGATCAAAAGCCTATATAAATATTGGAGGGAATACAATCTCAGAGAGGAAGATATCATGGGTTTTATTCGTCAAACCGAACTCTTACCGAAACGAACGCCATTGGATGTAGAGCTCTTCTTTGAAAAAAGTGAAAAGACTCTTTTATTTCGATTTTTAGATGCCCTTAGTGACCGTGATACTCAACTTGCTACCAAATATTTTTGTTCTCTTCAAAAAATTAATTATCCTTCTAGTCTCCTCGTATCGATGATTGCCCGCCGCTTTCGTTTGATGGCACAAGTTCTAATAACTGGAGTAGAAAACCAGGATTTGTGGAAAAAGAACCGAGTGAGTCCTTTTGAAATTCGAAAAATTAAAACCTATAGTAAAAAATTTAGCCCATCCGAAATAACGAACTTATTTTATGCTCTTCGTCATATGGACAGGCTACTCAAAACCACCAATAGCGATTTTTCCATTCTGATGTTGGATTTTATCGATCAAATTTCGGTTAGGACTCCGACACTTCATCCTCAGTTGAAACAATCAGTTTCTTCCCTAAACGGGATTTGATCCGGGAAGATTTGTTTTTATGAAAAACATTTTTGGTTGCAGCCATATCCAGTTGCTTTTGAACAACCGGTAAGTATTCTCGGGCTTCCTCAATTTTCCCAGCTTCAATCAATTGTAAATATTTTTTAACTGTAGTTTTGGTTGAACTTCTCACACTGAGATTTTGAATTCTTCTCTTTTGACTTTGTCTTAAGTTTTTAATAGCTGATTTTATATTTGGCATATCTTCACCTCATACCCTATACAATTGAATTCTAAGTGACGAAGGAAATTCTATCATTAACTTATAAGGATTTCAATCATTCAATTTTTTCCCTTGTCAATTTCTTGAAAACTCTTTAAGCTTATATAGAATCTAAAAAGAGTAGACCCTCATGCTGCTTTGCAGTATGAGTTGAGGATGAAAAGAGTTATCTAAATCCGTCATTGCGAGAAGTCCAACCGATTTTTGTTTGGTCGACGTGAGAATCTCATCCAACCACTCCGTCATTCTGAGGAACGTATTGTGTGACGTGAGAATCTCATCCTTTAAAGTATTTATGAAGAAAGAACCTAAAAGATGAGATCCTCACGCCCTCGAAAAGCGAGGGCTCAGGATGACGGCATTTTTAAGCGTTAGTGTATTTTCAGGATAGACAACCATTATGCCAAATGAAGGCAATAAACTTTATTATCAATAGCCATGAAAGGGGATGAAATCCGATTAAAAACTTCACCACTCTCAGTCATGCCAGCCATGCTGTAAACGATATTTATTGGTTTGTTATTCCTTCGGTTCTTCCCGTTATTCTTGACGAATTTAAACTTGGTTATGGATGGGCAGGTGGAATCTTAACTGCTTTTCTTTTAACCATTGCCGTTTTTTCTCTCATTTTTGGACATTTTTCCGATCGCTTTTCCCGCTGGTCAATTATTAGCTTGGGTTTTTTGTTAGCCTCGGTCGGTTTCTTTTTGTCAGGGTTTAGCCATACTGAAGGTACCCTAATTGCAACTTTATTATTAGCCGCTGTTGGCGTGAGTACCTATCATCCTTCCATGTATGCAGCCGTTGATGAAAACGCCCGGGAAAAAAGAGGTAAAATTTATGGGTTTTTTGAATTTTGGGGAGTGGTGGGAATTTTAGGAGTATTCTTTATTTTCGGTTCACTTCTCCAAATGGTAGACTGGCGAGGAATTTTCTTCCTCACGGCTATTCCTGGAGTTTGGTTGGCTTTTCTCTTCATCCGAAAGCCAATAATTCCCAAACCGGACAATTCAAGGTCATCAGATATGACCCAAAACACGAAAACAGCTCCTGGTTTTTCTCTTAAAATTATTGCTCTTTTTTTTATCGGCCTATCGCTTCGGATCCTCAGTATCACCGCTATTGTTAATTTTGCCCCTACCTATTTAGTACGAGAATTCAATCTTCCCGTTGATATCGCTAATTATGGAACTGGACTAATATTCCTCGGAGGTATGATTTTTGCTCTTACCTTTGGCATCTTGTCCGACCGCTATAACCAACTGACCATATTACTTTTTTTATCGGGAATGATTGCACCAATAATTTTCTTCTTGGCCATCTCTCACCAGCTTTTTCTGGTATATATCCTTCTTTTTCTGTTGGGGGGCTTTTGGTTAGGTTTTTCACCCGTTCAAAACATTTATGTTTCAACGCTCACCAGCTCAATGGGTAAGGGAATGGGATTTGGTTTCTTGATGGGACTTATGACCCTTACCAATGCTTTTGGCCCAGGATTATTTGGAATACTGGCTGACTTTACCAATCTACGAATGGCAATTCTTTGGTACACATTACCAGCCATATTAGGATGGCTTCTTTTACTTATCATGGCCCAATCTATGAAAAATAATAATGCTATATGAATTTTTAGGAAAAGGGACAAACAAAAGAATAAGCTAAAAAATTAGATTATAAAATACATTTATTGAAGTGTTTTATTATTGAATAAAATAGGGAGGAATTCAATGTTTTTAAATACTTTAAAAAAAAGAAATCCAGAATTAATAGAAATTGCTGTGGACTTCCATCAAAATAGAATATTACCACCCAACACCTGGATTATTGATTTGGATACGATCGCTTCTAATGCACAAATATTAGCGGAAAAAGCAAGAGAATACCACCTCACCACCTATGTTATGTCAAAACAATTTTGTCGAAATCCGCTAGTAAATTTAGTAGCTATTAAAAACGGACTCTACAAGGTAGTGGCAGTGGATATTCAAGGAGCGAAGATCCTGCATCGTTATGGTGTGCCGATTGGACATATTGGACATCTCAATCAAATACCACGTTGCGATCTAGAATTTGCCTTGAATCTGAATCCTGATGTTATCACCGTTTTTAGTCTGGAATTTGCGGAAGAAATATCTCAAATTGCCCAAAAAATGGGGAGAATTCAAAGTCTTTTACTGAGGGTAGTTGGACCAAGAGATCAGTTTTTTATTGGTCAGGAGGGGGGTATCCCAGAAGAACAGTTAGAAAACACCGTGAAAAAAATTAATGCTTTACCGAATGTTAAAATTAGTGGGGTGACTTCATTTCCCTGTATTCGTTATAATCCAACTAGTCAGATCCCAGTTGAAATTACCGAGAATTTTCGAACAATAATCAAGGCTGCTGATAAATTGAGAAAGATGGGTATAGATATAACCCAGGTTAATGCTCCTGGAAATACCTCCAGTGAAACCTTTCCACTCTTATCCAGTTTTGGAGCTACTCACGTCGAACCTGGCCATGGATTGTTAGGAACCACTCCAAATCATGCATTTAAAGATGGACTTCCAGAAAAACCCAGTTATCTTTATTTAACTGAAGTAAGTCATTTCGTAGGACATAATGCCTATGTATTTGGTGGTGGTTTTTGGTCAGACATTAAAAATGATAATCAAATGTCTCATGCCTTAATTGGAAATTCTCCCCAGAATATTTTCTTAAAAGAATTTGAATCAATTCCTATGCAACAAATCATTGATTATCATGGAGTATTAAAAAATGCTGCCGGGGAAATCAAACGGGGCGATACGGTTATATTTGGATTCCGTACTCAAATGCAAATGACCCACTCTCAAATTGCCATCGTTAGTGGTATATCCAAAAGAAATCCAAAACTAGAAGCTTTATTTGATCATGCCGGAACAATGATTACCTTGAACCAAGATGTGATAACAACTCCAAAAGCTCTTAAGATTATTGATGAGGTAGTCAATCAATATTGAGAGAATCGGATGTTTTTTTATTCAATAATGATCCAAGTTTTTATGAATCTTTAAAAACTCATTCATTATCATATAGAATTATATTTAAAACAAATTTAAAATTAACTTAAATTTTAAGGAGGAAAAAAAAATGAAATTTGGGCATGCAACAAATTCACTTGGGGTTGTTGGTCATCCAGTCGGGGTAACCAGCATAAAAGATCTTTTATATCTCGCAAATGGGAAAACTGAGGACTCCATTCGTGAGATTGCTGAGGTTCACTATGATGGGGTTGAATTATTTGATGGTAATTTAATCGAGTTTCCTGGAGGAAAAAAAAGTTTAAAAAAATTACTTAAGAGTCTCGATATTGATCTTATAGCTGTTTATTCAGGAGCAAATTTTATTTTTCAAGAAATACTTGGGGAAGAACTATGGAAAATTGAAAAAGTTGCTGAAACAGCAGCTGAATTGATGGCTCAACATCTTGTTATTGGAGGAGGGGCTAAGCGAGTTGGAGGAACAATAGAGAGTGATTATAAACAACTTGGGGAAGGTTTGGACAAAGTAATTGATATAGCAAAAAAGTATGGTCTAATAGCAAGTTTTCATCCTCATCTTGGAACTTGCGTTGAAACCCCAGAACAGGTCGATAAAGCGATGAGCAATACTCAAATTAACTTATGTCCCGATACCGCCCATTTGGCTGCTGGTGGATCAGATAATTCAAAACTTATTCATAAGTATCAAGAAAGAATTAAATATGTGCACCTAAAGGACTATACCAAAGATCCATTTGGTTTTGTTCCTCTTGGTACAGGTCAGCTTGATCTTGTTTCAATTGCTACAGCTTTAAAAGAAATCAATTATAATGGCTGGATCACAGTTGAAACCGATGGCTATCCTGGGAATACAAAACTATCGGCAGAAGTAAGTAAGAAGTACTTACAAACTTTATTCCCAACTGCATAAACCAAATAGAGATAAGGAAAATAGTTCTTTTCTAAGGGGTTATAGTAATAAATCATGTCTAAAATTACCTTAATTGGGTTGGGAAAAGCTGGAATATATAAA
>NZ_DAOLQM010000088.1:0-7888 GCF_035418125.1 Atribacter sp.
CTGCTTCTTGAGCTTCTTCCATGACCGGGTTTAATGCTGTTGAAGAATTGGGATTTATGAGTAACAGGTCAACATCGGAGGCAATAAGATTACGAATTTGGGCAATCTGGGTATTAACATCGGGACCGGCGTTTTGAATAATCAGCTTGTCAGCCAATCCTTGTTCTTTGTAAAGCTCGAATTCTTGTTGAATACTTTCTATCATCTGTACTCGCCAGCTATGGGTGAACGGTCCATTACTCAAACCAACCGTGTAAGGGGGTCCACCTTCCTTAGCAAATACTCCGAAAGCAAAAGATAGAACAAAAATCAGAGTAATGAATAACAATATTATTCTATTTTTTTTCATGTTTCTCCCTCCTTAAAAACTTCCTTTACAAAGTTCTAAAGTTTGATATTTAGGGAACTTGGTTTTTTGTACTTTATCACCTCCTCAGTTCCTTGAGCAATTCTTTTTGAAGCTTGAATTCAATTGTTAAAAAATCAACTCATTTTTTATTTACAAAAAAAAGGTTTTAGAAAAAAAAGAAGATTTATGAAACAAAGCAGTCACATTTAAATCCTAACTAGCAATAGACAATGAATCACTTTATTTAATCCTTGAATAATTTATAGTATAGAAAGAATTGAAAGTCAAATAATACGACAATTTACCCTTGGCAAGAAAATATATTATTAAAAAGGGATTGATTTTTAAAGGTCATTGCCATTCTGTAATAAGAATGAAATTTTAAATGATTCTTTCAAATTTTTTAGTCGGACTGATGGTTTTAAACCTTTGATAGGAGAGTATCTAAGTCTTGATTATCATATTGAAGAAATTGGAGAATGATTTGGAAAATCCTTTTAATATTTAATATAAGTGTCTAATTTTGATCAGTAAAAAAGTATTTATTCATAACTCCTTGAAAGCTCCTTTTTAGTTTCTTTGTATTATAACGTGATTCAATTTTAAAGCTGGATTTATTAAAGCGAAATAAAACATCGTTCAAAAAAATACTAGAATTAATGAAAACCTTTAGTTACGGATATAATACATTTTGATACAATAAAAAAAAGTGTATTGAGGAGGGGTTATTATGGGTACATTTTTAAAAATAATTGGAATTATAACCTTAGTTTTTGGAATTATTGTTATTGTTTTTACGTTGTTTGGAATGAGCAGGTTTTTAAGTTTTCTCACTGTGCCCAACCTACCCAATGAATCATCTACAATGATGCCTGGGACGAGTTGGGCAATAGCTGGAAATATTAGTGGAGCTATTGGTGGATTAGTAATCATTATTGGTGGAGCAGCTCTTTATTGTTTGGGTGCCATATATAACAATGTAATGGATATGAAAGCACCTTAATAATGGAAGCTGTTGTGAGCTTTATAAAATAGGGGTGATAAAAAATGGCAAAAAGAGTTGTAATTATTGGTGGAGTTGCTGCTGGTCCAAAAATAGCTGCTAAGCTTAGAAGGTTAGACCATGAGGTGGAAATAACTATCATTGAAAAAGGTCAATTTTTATCCTATGCAGGCTGTGGCTTACCTTATTATATTTGCGAGGACATAAAAGAACAGCGAGAATTAATGGAAACCCCAGTAGGAGTATTGCGTGATCCTGAGTTTTTTGAAAAAACCAAAAATGTGAAAGTGTACAATCGAACTGAAGCAATTAAGGTTGACCGGTTAAAAAAAGAAGTAGAGGTAAAAAACCTCGATACCAACCAGATAAAAACCTTACCTTATGATTACTTGGTATTTGCTACTGGAGCAAAAGTAATGATTCCACCAATAAAAGCAGTAGATATTGAGCACCCTGGCATGGAATTGGGATGTATGGATTTGTCCCACGTGTATACTCTCCATGGCATTGAAGATGCCGAGGCGATTCGATGGATTATTAAAGAAAAAATGGCAAAGAAAGCGGTTATCATTGGTGGTGGCTTGATTGGAATGGAAATGACTGAGAGCCTGGTGAAAAGTGGGTTATCGGTTACAGTCATAGAAATGCTACCAGAAATTCTCCCCATTCTTGATGATGATTTAGGAATTTTAGTGCGTCGTTATTGCCAGGAGAAAGGGGTCAATGTATGTGTTGAAGAGAAAATACTCCGACTGGAAGGAGAAGGTGGGATAGTTAAAAAGGTAGTTACCGACAAGGATGTATACGATACTGATGCCGTTATTATTGCAACTGGATTTCGTCCCAATTCCGATTTAGCAAAAAAATCAGGTTTGGAAATTGGAGAGACTGGTGGTATTAAAGTTGATTTATTTATGAGAACCAGCGATCCATTTATTTATGCTGCAGGAGATTGCGTTGAGATTGAAAATTTAGTTTGCTTGAAGAGTGCTTATATGCCCATGGGTTCTCTTGCCAATAAACAGGGTCGAGCAGTGGCCATTAATATTGCTGGTGGTCAAGAAGTATTTCGAGGCGGTTTAAATTCAGTTGTTTTTAAACTATTCGATTACACGGTTTCACGAACTGGCTTAGGAATAAAACAAGCTAAGGATTTGGGTTTTGATGCCGAGTATGCCTTAGTACCTGCTCCCGATAAAGCTCATTACTATCCTGGTGCAAAACGAGTAATTACCAAAATTATTGTCGATAAACGGAATGGAAAACTATTGGGAGGCCAGTTTGTTGGAGCTGGGGATATTATGAAAAGCGCGAATACTGTTGCAACAGCTCTCTACTATGGAGGAACCATTGAAGACTTATCGATGCTTGATATACCCTATGCTCCTCCTTATGCTTCAGCAATTGATAATGTCTGCGTTGCAGCCAATGTTATACGGAACAAACTGAATAGATCTATGATAGGAATATCAGCTTTAGAAGTGGAAAAGAAAAGGAAAAGGAATGAAGATTTTATCCTTTTAGATGTAAGAACCCCTAAGGAATATCAACAAGTTAGGATTCCGGGGAGCACTCTAATACCTTTGGGCAATCTTAAACAAAAATTAGATGAATTGCCACGGGAAAAAGAGATAATTACCTTTTGTGCAGTGAGCTTAAGAGGTTATGAAGCTTTACTGATATTGAAATCGAATGGCTTTGGCAACGTTAAGGTAATGGATGGTGGTTTAGCTTGTTGGCCGTATGAGTTGGAAAAATGACCTATGGTATCTTGTTAAACTTGCCCCCTCGCTCCATTTTTCTGTAACTTGGGGCGAGGAGTTTAAATTTTTACTGTTTTTCTTTCTTTGTTGGGAAAGTTTAGGAATTAATACAACAGGAAACTCCTTGGATTTTATCAGATTATAAGACTGAAAGGATTGAAAGAGAAAACGGTATTTTCGCATTCTCTCGATAAAATATGTGGATAAAACTGGTTGTTATTGCATTAATATTAACCGTTGCCTTTTTTATTGTTTTTAATTTAGTTCAATCTCAAACGCCACCGGAAGATGAAGAGACTTCAGAAAAGACCGAAGAAAATGTTGAAGTACCTGAAGATCCCCCGGTTATTATAACTGGTGGTGTTGTGAGAGGTTGGGAAAAAGGAGTCTTGGCTTGGGCACTTGAAGCGAAAGAGATGAGGCTGAACAAACAGTCATCGCGTGCAAGTTGCCCGAATGGGGTAGAATTAGTCGTATTTGGCGAAAATGGGGAAGTCAAGACAACTCTAAAAGGCAATAAAGGCTATATCAACCTCGATAATAAAGACTTTCAGCTAGTTGATACTGTTGAAGTTCTTTCGACAAATGGGAACCGAATTGAATCGATTGGTTTAGTCTATCGTGATAATAATAAGACTATTGAGGGGTTTGCTCTCTCGAAGATTTTCTTCGATGATAATTACATTGAGTGTCAGAATTTTATTAGCGATCTTGATTTCGAAAATCCAGTTTTTGAAAAAGTTCAAAAGGGCAAATTTGTTATAGGAGAAAAAACCGTCAATCAATAGTTTTCTGCGTTATTTTTTGAATTTATAAAGTCTTCGGCATGATAAAAGGTGTCGGCATATTTTTCCACTTTAATCTGTTCTTTATTAATTAGCTCCCTCAATTGATCAACGATTTCCCAAGAGTGGAGAATAAATTGGGAGTCTGGGAAAAGGGTTTTATCGCCTCGAAAACAATCAATGATGATATTTTCATAAGCTTCGGGGCTATTGATTCCAAAGGTTCCTAAAGAATTAAAATTGAGACGGACGGAAGAGGAAGATAAACCCATGCCGGGAATTTTTGCTTGAATAACTAGATCAATTTTTTCCTCAGGTTGAATTTCAATGATTAGCCGGTTTTCGTTTGTGGTTGTTGAATGAAAGATAATCTCGATATAGGAGATTTTTTGAGCCAACTTTTTCCCAGTTATGATCCAAAAAGGAACACCCGACCAACGTTTACTCGAAATATATAGAGGAAGTCGAATGAAAGTTTCGGTTTTACTAAAAGGATTAGAGGCATCTAGAGAATAGCTTTGGTATTGTCCAAGAAAAACCTGTTTGGCATCAGGAAGTTTTATATTTTGAATTACTTCTATCTTTTTCTGTTGCATTGAATTCAAAAAGGAAGAGCATTCAATTTTATCTTCTTGACAGAGAGGTGGAATGTCCATAGCAATCAATGAAAGAAGTTGTAGGAGGTGATTTTGGAATATATCTCGAATCGCTCCGGTTTCTTCATAAAAATTACCACGGGAACCAACCCCTTCCTTTTCACTAACAACAATATGAATTTCTTTAACATATCCCGCTGATAACAGGTTTTCAATAAACCAATTCTCGGCTTTTAAAATAATAATATTTTGAACGGTATCTTTTCCCAAGTAATGGTCCACATAATAAATATTTCTCTCTGGTACTAACTTATTAAAAAGCTGGTTTAAATGAATAAAGCTCTTTTTATCATAACCAAAAGGTTTTTCAATAATAATTTTTTTGATTATTTTTGATGGTATATACTCATTTATTCTTTTAATCAATAGAAGAACTCGGGCATAAATTGAGGGAAGTGTTGACAAATAGAAAAGAATTTCTTGGTAGTTTTTAAGATGATATTCAGCCAAAAAAGATAAGAGGGACTGAGGATCATCGATATCCCCTTGATAATAATCGGTTTTTTGAAAAAGATGATCCAAAACTGAAGAATCGAGCTCAGGAATTTTATTTGAAAGAGATTGGTAAAGAAAAGATTGGTAGGATTTTTCATCTGCAAACCGACGGCCAATTGCCAGTATATGAAAGTTATCAATTTTTCCACGACGGATGAGATGATAAAAAGCTGGGAAAATTTTTTCAGTAAAAAGATTACCAGTTGCACCAAAGAAAATGAATAACTTTTCGTTATTCATTCGAGATAGTCCTTAAGAAAGCTCGGATAGGCGAACCATCCGCGGCTTTTATTTTTAAAGGATATCCAGAAAACCAATAGAAACCAGGATTCACATGGGATAATACTAATCCTTCAAAGATGAGAATATCATTTTCTAATAATAAACGGTGGGTAGGGTGTTGAGGCTGGTCTCTTTCAATGCCGAGAGAATCGATACCAACACCTTTTAAAAATCTTTTAGAAAGAAAACCTGCTCCTGATTCACCTAGGAAAACAAATTTTTTTGGATGAAGTTGCTGAAGAGAGTTGTCCGTTTTTAACAATAGAAAGTCTACAGTTGATATTTTGGTTTCATAGGGGAGAAGGTGTTCAGCTTCGATTTTTTCCAAATTTGAAAGTTCTAATACGATAGCCTTTCCTTCAAAGTGTTGTAAAGGATAAAGATCGATAGTTTTTCCTTGAGAAAGCATATGAAAGGGTGCATCAACATGAGTACCGGTATGGTGCAAAATGGATAAACGCGATTCATTAGACCCTTGATCGATGGTATTGGTTACTTCGATAATTGGTTTTCTCTCTGTTATCCCTTTGTAGGTAGGCATTTCTGGTGATATCACCATCGAAATATCGATCATGTCCACGAAATGGTTCCTCCTTTTTTAAACTGATAAAACTTGTATTTTCTAATTAGTCATAGTGAGACTTAATCTGCATAAATCATTTTTACAGTCATGCCACCATCTACAATAAGATTAGCCCCAGTAATGAAACTGGCTTCTGAGGAAGAAAGGAATAAACAGGCATGAGCAATATCCTCTGGAATACCGACTCGCCCGGCTGGATGTTGTTGATGGTCAATAATGCTCAAATTTGGGTTTTCTCTCCGGCTTTCTTTTTTCCAATCCCTGGTTTCAATCCACCCGGGACTTATGGAATTTACCCGAACATTTTTAGGAGCAAGTGAGATTGCCAAGGCATGAGTAAGAGCGATCACCCCTCCTTTTGAAGCAGAATAGGCTTCGGTGTTTGGCTCAGACATAAAAGCTCGAGTTGAAGCCATGTTAATGATAACTGAACCTGGTAAAAAATAAGGAAGGCAGAAATGGACCATCAAATATATACTTTTTAAATTAACGTTTAATACCCGATCCCATTCTTCAGGTTTAAGCTCCTCGATCGGTTTATTGTTCAAAATTCCAGCATTATTAATTAATATATCAATAGATTGACATTGTTGCCTTAAAAGACTCACAGTATTTTTTATGTTTTCGGGATTGGATACATCACATTGGTAGGGGAAAAAAGACAAAAAACTTTGCCATTCATTTTTGCATTCCATTAGGGCTTCTTGATCTATGTCCCAAGACGAGACCCAAGCTCCTTTGGTAAGAAAAACTTTAGAGATTGCTTTTCCAATCCCTTGAGCTCCACCGGTTATTACCACTGTTTTATTTTTAAAATTCATTTAAATTATCCTCTCTTTATAAAAATTCTTTAAATGATTAAATAAAATTAAGGTAAATAACTTCCGATAGGAAGTTGATATAACCGATGAACCATAGCATGAACTGACTCACTTAAATGAGTGTTCCCGAGATTTATTGGATCCATAACACATCCATCGCTAGTATGTCCTCCGAAACCAACTACATGACCAAATTCATGAAGCAGGGTAGCATAGACAGGACATAAGTTTTCGTCAGGAAAAATGAAAATTGTCGCACCGTATATCATAGAATTATTTCCAATGTAGACTTCGGTGTATCCACAATTTTGAAATAAATTGAGACTATAATCAACGGTAATAATAATTGGACTTAAAGGATTGGGACTGAGGTAAAAAGAAGTTGGTTCTCCAATCACCTCATTCCATTTGTTGAGAACCTCTTGAAGATGAGGATACCCAGTCATGTCAAAAACTTCAACAATTCCGTTTGGCCAACGGGTTACTAAATTTTCATCCCAACCATATTTTTTAACCAATGAATCGGCATGGATATCTATTGGAGGAAGGTTTGGAGCGATGTAGGTTGGAGGATTTTCAAACTGGAATAAGCTTGGTATACAGGAAGTAATAATGAAAGAAAGAAAAAAGAGAGTGAGCCAAGGGAGATATTTTATTAATCGTTTCTTCATCTCATTCCTTCCCAAACAGCCGTTCACTTTAACGTTTTTTTAATACCTTTATATTCTTTTTTCTATTGAGAATTATAAAAACTAAGAAAAAAATTTGGAATGAATTGTATATACAACCTTTTCTGTTTAGAAATCAATTAGCTTTATCAAATATCGGTTTTTGGATTTTCATTTCTCTACATTAAGTATATTACAATATTATAATTGAAAATTTATACTGATATTCTATCAAAATCAGCTTTTATAAAACCACTTTTCTACCACAAGGACGTACAACCATATCACATGAATTGCATCTATCCTGAAAATCTACGGGCATGATAAATCAAGCCCCTACAAAAGATTAAAAAATTGTAGTGGGCACAATGAATTGTGCCCACTCTTTAATTAATGTAGCGACCTGCCATGGCAGGTCGAATCTTGGGTTTTCACCTTTATCTGGTGCCACAACGTGGTATGGGTGTCTATATTGTAAGGAAA
>NZ_DAOLQM010000089.1:0-7766 GCF_035418125.1 Atribacter sp.
GGGCATGATAAATCAAGCCCCTACCAAAGAATTAAAAAATGTAGGGGCACAATGTATTGTGCCCATTCTTCATTTAATGTAGCGACCTGCCTTGGCATGTCGAATCTTGGTTTTCATCCTCATTTGGTTCTACTCATGTAACATGAGGGTCTACTATGAAAATTTTGAGAGGAGCAGAGAAACGGTACCTGATAATGAATAGTATGTACCTAACAAATATAATTTTCTAGATAACGAATGAACGGATAATAAATCGACCTAAAACCACGATTGATATATAATGAGGTGGATTTTAAAATTTTTAATTAAATTGACCATGATGTCTGGAGGATGAACCATGAAAGCTAAAAAAGTCCTGGTTATAGGTGGAACTGGGCATATTGGAAGCTATTTGGTCCCGCTTCTGATGAGTAGAAGTTATGAGGTTACAGTATTCTCACGAGGTACTACCAGACCCTATCCGGGCTCTTTTATTTGGAAAAAAATAAACCAGATAAAAATTGATCGGGAAAGAGATGAAAAAAATGGGAATTGGCAAGAAAGAATCAGCAATCTTGAACCCGATATAATTGTCGATCTCATTTGTTTTGAACCAGATAGTGCACAAATAATGGCAGAAACAATTGATCAAGAAGATATCCATCTTCTAACTTGCGGCACTGCTTGGATATACGGAAAAACTCGTATTATACCAACTCCAGAAACAGCTCCGCGTAATCCTCAGAATGATTACGCTCAAAAAAAAGCTGATATCGAGAAAATTCTTCTTTCTTATACACAAGAAGGTCATATCCAGGCAACACTTATCCATCCTACTCATATAACCGGGCCAGGAAAACCTTTTATTACTCCTTTTGGAGACAACAACTTAAAAACCTTACAAGACATCATGAATGAAAAGGAAATCTATCTCCTTGATGGAGGCTTTAGCACTCTGCACCATGTACATCCTGCCGATATTGCTTATCTTTTTTTAAGATGTATCGAAGAAAAAGATTATACTATCGGCGAGTGTTTTAATTGTGGAGCAACTCATGCAATGACTTTTTTTGGATTAGGTCATTATCTTGCTCAACTCATGGGAGTAGAATTCCATTATAAAAATATTTCCATAGAAGAATATGCCGAAAATTTTAGCTTCCCAACTATGGCTGCTGATCACGTCCGTCAGGGATGTTGTGTATCAATGAGTAAATCCTTCGAAATACTCAATTATACACCCCGCTATAGCCCTGAAGATGCTGTTCGAGAAACTCTAAACGATTTGATCCTTCAAAAAAAACTAATCTGGAGCAAAACCAATGAGTATTTACAAAGATTGTGATATACGGGGTATTTATCCTAATGAGATAAATGAAGAGATTGCTTATTTAATCGGGAGGGCCTCGGGGTCAATGGTCCCGTTAGGGAGTTGTTTTGCGGTTGGTGGTGATGTAAGAATGAGTACTCCCTCTTTAAAAGAATGCCTCATTCGAGGATTAATTGAGAGTGGAGTCCGTGTGACTGATATTGGGATCGTTCCCACTCCTCTCCTTTATTTTGCCATTGATTATCTCCAGTTTCGTGGTGGTATTATGGTGACTGCTTCTCACAATCCAGCCGCTTATAATGGTTTTAAAATCCTCTTAGATAAAATGCCAATTACAACACAAGATATAAAAGAAATCAAAAAAAGAGTTAAAGAAAAAAATTTTCGTACTCAATTAGGACATTTTGATCAATTCAAAAATTACCAAGAAGAATATCTCCAATTTTTAAAAAAATTCTCGATTCAACCCAAAAGGAATTTAACTGTAGTGGTTGATTGTGGAAATGGTAGTTATGCTGATTTAGCCTCTCGATTTTTAACCTCACTTGGATATCAGGTTATTTCTCTTTACTGCAATCCAGACGGTTCCTTCCCCAACCGTCCACCCAATCCTTCACAACCTGAATATTTAAAGACTCTTTGTCAAACAATTATTCAACATCAGGCTGATATTGGGATTGCATTTGATGGAGATGGCGACCGGGTAGTATTTGCTGATGAAAAAGGTCAGGTTTTACTCCCCGAACATGGGATGATTTTCTTCATTCACCATCTCTTTCCCAAGAATCCTCCCGGTCAAAAATTTGTTTATGATATAAAAAGTTCTCGGATTGTTGCCGACGAGGTTCAACGTTTAGGTGGTATCCCGTTAGTCGAAAGGTCTGGTCATACCTACATAAAAACTCGACTTATTCGGGAAGATGCAATCATGGCAGGCGAAATTAGCGGGCATTATTTTTTTCGTGAAATTCATCGTGATGATGGGCTTTTTGCTGCGATGGTTTTTCTCGGTTATCTTTCCTCACATAGTTCTCCACTCTCAAAAATAATCGAGACTTATCCTTCCCCCCATGTTACACCTGATATTCGGCTACAAACCCGTTCACATCCTGATCTAATGAGTATTCTTGAAAAATCTCATTCCAAAGAAGAAAACCTTACTACAATTGATGGTATTCGGGTTGATTGGTTAGAAGGATGGGGATTGCTTCGAAAATCAGTTACTGAACCAGTGTTTACCCTCCGTTTTGAAGCCAACCAAAAGGAAAAACTTTTTGAAATAGTCCATCGCTTTCTTTGTGCTCTTCCCGATGTTGAACAAGAGATCCTATCTCGTCTAAAAAATAATAGCGAAACGAAATCTAATGGCAATAGTGACTAACTAAAATTATTGATTGTATAAATTGCCTAATCATCATGATAATATTTATCAATTTTCTTGTGGGATATAAGCTTGATAAAATTTTACAGCTGTCATATAATTAATTTATGGCTTTTAAAGATTGGCTTAAAGAAAAAATGAAAGAAAAAAACTGGAATCAAGTTCAACTGGCTCACGCCTCTGGTGTTTCCCAAGCGGCTATTTGTCGATGGCTCAAAGGCGAAAGAGAACCAGATATTACTACTTTGCAAAAAATTGGTAAAACAATGAACATACCTGATTGGGAATTGCTCCTCATAACAGGTATTGTCAATCGCGATGTGTTCTCTTTAGAAGATGACGATATAGCTATTCCTATCCTTTCTTCGAAAATTCCTTGTGGAATTGCCGAAAACGATTTTGATACCTATACCGTTGGCTATGAGATTTTTAAAAAATCACTTATTCAAATGAAAACCGGGAATTCATACCAGGACAAGATACGTTTATTCATTGTCCGTGCCAAAGGAGATTCAATGGCCGGCAAAGGAATCACCGAAAACGATTTGGTGGTTTTTTCTCCTGACCTCCAAACTCTATCAGGTGATATTGCTATCGTTGAACTCGAAGACCTTGGTTTATGCATCAAAGAAGTAATTTTTCAAGATAAGGCAGTCATCCTTAAATCTGCCAACCCCAAATATGACCCCGTTATCCTAATTGATAAACCCGCACGAATTATTGGAAAAGTTATTATGCATGTTGGTTATCATTGATACCTTTGAGGAAATAAGAGATAATGATGCCCAGAAAAATGGGTATTAACGAATTTTAATCTTCCCTATTGGTTATATCATCCGGAACATTTTACAAAGTTACTTGATAAGGAGTGAATAGAATCCTTTAAAAAAGAGCTTTGATCACTTCCATAAACGAAGAGGTGCAGAATGAAAAAAGAAAAATCTCCTTCAAAGGTTGACAATAACATTCAACCAACGAAAGAAGCAAAAAAGAAAAGTCCTCTAAGGGAGGCAATTGAAACTATTGTTTGGTCTTTAGTTATTGCTTTATTAATTATTCATTTCGTTGTTCAAAGTTTTTATATTCCTTCCAGTTCCATGGAACCTACCTTGGTTCCTGGAGAAAGAGTCCTGGTAGCTAAGTTTTACTACCGATTAACTGAACCACAAAGGGGAGACATTATTGTTTTTCGCTATCCAATTGATGACAGAAAGAATTTAATAAAAAGAGTGATTGGACTCCCCGGAGAAAAGATTAAAATTTCGAATGGAATGATCTACGTAAATGGTGAGCCTCTTCAAGGGGATAAATATGTTCGTACTTATTATGATTATGGCTTTTATGGAGAGGGAGAAAAAACCGTTCCAGAAGATTCTTACTTTGTTCTCGGTGACAATAGTATAAATAGCGATGATAGTCGCTTTTGGGGGTATGTTCCCCGCAAGAATGTCTTAGGACGGGCATTTCTCATCTATTGGCCTCTGACTCATATTACCATTCTGAAATAAAGCTTTCACTTCACTATGGGTTTATCCACAATCCATAGTGAAGTTTTCCGAATTCCTTTTTTATATATCGGTAACCGGCTCTACGTGTACCACAACATCCGAAACCCCAGGAATGTTCTTTTTTAAAGCAATTTCGACTTGATTAGCAATTTCATGGGCATTTTGAACATCCATGTTATCAGCAACTAATAGATGAAGATCGATATGGATATCATCTTTTCGACCTCGAGTTCTTATCTTATGACAACCTTTGACCTCAGGAATAGAAAGAACAACATCAGTAATAACTGAAGGATCAACGATGATACGGTCGCATAAAACATCAGAACTTCTTAAAAGAATCTCAACCCCAGATTTTAAAATTAAACCGGCAATAACCATTGCTGCGACTACATCTAACCAGACTGCACCCAACCGAACTGCAACCAGCGTAATAACGACCGAAATAGAAACAAAAATGTCACTCATAGTATGAAGAGCATCACTGGTAAGAATATCACTATGAAGACGGCGACCTATTCGAGTTTCAAAACGTACCACAATAATATTAACCAATAGAACAATGGCCATAACAATAAAACTTGAAATTGTTACCTCTGGAACAACTGGTTTACCTAAGCGGCCAACCGCCCCTCGTAAAATATCGATGCTCACGATAAAAAGGAGTAAAGCAATGGCAATGGAAGCAAAGCTCTCAAACTTTTTATGACCATAGGGGTGGTTAACATCGGCAGGTCGAACAGAAATAGAAATCGCAATCAATCCAATGATATTTGAAGCCCCATCGGAAAGTGAATGAAATCCATCGGCAACCATGCTGGCTGAACCAATAAATCTCCCGTATAATAGCTTGGTCAAGGCTACTCCCCAATTCAGTATTAAAATCCCCAGCAAAACATTTCGAATAGCATAATAACGGGCTTGCTCAGTCATTAATAATCCTCCAAAATTAAATAAAAAAACCTGTAAGACCAATACTGGTCCCACAGGTTTTAACCTGTTGCTTTTTTGCCCAGCCCCATTAACCTGACCAATCCAAGTTAATCGCCTGCTCCATTACTATTCTACTTTTAAGAATATATTTATCATATTCAACACTTCACGTCAAGAAAACTTTCCGATTACCCTTTCACTGCTCCAAAAGTTAAACCTCTAACAATATATTTCTGAACCGTCAAAGCAAGAACCGCTGGAGGAACAATTGCCAACAACATTCGAGTAGCTACATACCAGAATTGAATCCCCTGGGTATCTTGAGTGCCAGCGATAATTACTGTCATTGGCGAAGCCTTCGCATAAGTCATTATGAAAGCGAGTAAAAACTCGTTCCAGGAAAAAGAAAAACAGATGATTCCTGCTGAAACCAAAGCTGGTGCTGCTAACGGCAAAGCCATTCGAAAAAAAGCTTGAAACCGAGAGCAACCATCAACCAGAGCTGATTCTTCGATTTCTTCAGGAACTTCCTTAAAAGCATCACGTAATATGAGGACGGCGAAAGGAATAGTAAAAGTTGCGTTCACAAGGATTAAAGAAATTACATTATCTATTAAGCCTAAATTTTTAAAAATCAAGAAGAAGGGGATAACAGTTGCAGCCGGAGGAAGAAAACGCTGTGATAATATCCACATTGATATGCTCTTATTCGACCAACCATGATAACGGAAGCGAGCTAATCCATATCCAGCTAAGGTACCAATCCCCAAAGCAATTAACGCGGCACCAATGCCGATTGCCAGCGAATTTCCCATAGCCCGAGTGATTTCTTTGCCTCGCAATTGAAACTCCGACTTCCAGTTATCTAAAGTAGGATCGAATTGAATACCCGGGATGAAAGATAGCCGAAAAACATCGGCAGGTTTTTTTATTGAAGTTATAACCGCCCAATAAAAAGGGAAAAGCATCCACACCGCGACAATGGCTACAATAATCCAAAGAATTATGTTTACTATGATTTTGCCTCTACGAGTTCTCATTTCTACACCTCATGGCCTTATTCATAATTTGAACCATAGCGCTTAAAGAATAAAGCACTCACGATTAAAACAATAACCAAGAGTACGATAGCTGTAGCACTGGCAGCCCCCAGATTCTGATCTCTCAAGCCATTGGTATAAACGTTAAAAGTCAAAGTTCTGGTTGCCAAACCTGGACCTCCATTGGTTAGCGCAAAGGGAAGGTCAAATACTTTAAAAGCTTCTACAACACGGAGAATGATAACGGTCCCTAAGGCTGAGGAAATAAGCGGAAAGGTGATATGTTTAAAAATATCCCAACTTGAAGCCGAATCGAGGCTGGCTGCTTCATAGAGGTCTTTTGGAACAGATTGAAGGCTGGCCAATAAAACCAAAAAGGCAAAGGGTGTCCATTGCCAGGTATCGGCTATGAGAATTGAAAATACTGCCCAATTAGGGTTGGATAACCACGGTACTTGTTTTGAAATAATCGTAGTGAGAAAGTTATTAATAGGACCTCCATTTTCATAAAATATGATCATAAAAATATATCCCAAAGCAACTGGTGCAGTGAATAAAGGCATTGTTGATAATGTTCGAAATACCTGAACCCCCTTTATTTGACGGTTGAACAATAAAGCAAACAACAGACCTAACCCCACACTAAGCGCCAATCCACCTAAAACAAAGATGATAGTAACTCGAAATGCTCCCCAAAATCGATAATCAGTAAGTACATTAACGAAATTCTTTAATCCAACAAAACGGGTAACCTTAAGAAAACGTGATCCGTGAAAACTTAAATAAACTGTATAGATTAGGGGAGCTAAAGTAAACAGCATGAGCCAGGTAATAGCGGGTGCAATAAACCATTTTTTCCCCTGCTCTTTAAGAGGTATCCTCTTTTTTTCCACGCCCAACGCAACCTCCTCCTTCAAAATAGGGGGCTGGTTTGTCATCCCAACCAGCCCCCTAACCCATTATTTTCTGTCAATCAGTACCGAAAAATTATTCTCCAGTATAACCAATTGCATCCCAATACAAAGCTTTCTGTTCTTCTCGACCTAATTCTTCGGTGATATTTTCCCAATCACTGGCAACACGATCAAGAGCTTCTTGAGGTGATGCTTGACCAGTTAGGGCTTCCGACATATGGATATCCAAGCTTTCAATGTAATCGGCAGCTCCGGCAATTCTCAGGTAAGGAATACTTAGTGGGTACTTGAACCACATTGTATTATAAGCATCTAAGAATTCACGAATGTCGGCCTCATTATAACCAGTCGTTGTATAATCTTCAATTTTTGCTTGACCTTCTGGTTCTAAAAAGTCATAGATTGTCCCTGGGTCGATTCCACTCCATCCCCAAGCAACATTCCAGTGGTTAATCTCCGGTGTTGCTTGCCAGGAGAAGAAATGAGCTATCATATCAGGATCTTCAGCATATTTGGTGATAACTCCATGCCAGGATGCACCTGATTCATTCGCTACTAAATTAGATTTATCCATCTTCACCCATTCATTGGTTTCTAGGTCATAAACCTCGCTACTACCAGGAATGGGAACCACGCCAAGCTTTCCTTGAACGACAGAAACGCGGGTGTCTTGAGACAAGG
>NZ_DAOLQM010000090.1:0-7740 GCF_035418125.1 Atribacter sp.
GAGAACCCCGGCTCCCTCCAATAATAAGCAGGGTTTTTTTCTGGGGATCAAGACCCAGTTTTTCTTTGGCTTCTTTATCTTTTCCCTGCCAATCAAGCACTTCTTCACGTAAGGGGTTACCGATTATAACAATTTGATTTGAATCTCGAAAGCCCTCGGCTGCTTCGTCCACCGGAACAAAGATTTTTTTTGACCAACGGGAGATGATCCGGTTGGCAAAACCCGGATGAATATTCTGTTCTTGCACAAAGATTGGAACTCGAAATAGTTTCGCCCAAAAAGCGATCAGTAAAGAGACATAACTGCCAAAAACCAAGACCGCCCGAGGCCGAAATTTGATAAAAAGATACCCACTTTGAAACAATCCTACTATATTATCGCCAAAGGCGCGAAGAAAATCTATAGCTGATGTTCGGTTCCATCCTCGAGCACGAATAAAAGAAAGTGAAAAACCGGCTTCGGGAACCAATTTTCTTTCCATGCCTCTTTTGGTCCCAATAAAGCGAACCGGAAAGTCACGAGATAAATGTTGAGCAATGCTGAGCGCTGGAAAGATATGACCACCGGTTCCACCAGCTGCAATAAATATTTCATTCAAAATGATTCACCTTTGATTGCCGTGCGATATTGAACAACAAACCGATTTCGATCATAGTAATCAGTATTGATGAGTTCCCATAACTTACTAATGGTAAAGGTACACCTGATACCGGAAGGATTTTGAGCACTGCGCTCATATTTACAATGACCTGCATGAGGATACTTAGAATAATTCCCATAGCCAACATGGCTTGAAAGTCATCACCTGAACGAACCGCAATTAGCCAACCCCGCCAAAAAAGAATACAGAATAAAATAACCACTCCTATTGTTCCTATAAAACCTAATTCTTCACCAATAATGGCAAAAATAAAATCGGTATGCCGATCAGGAAGATAGAAAAATTTTTGTCGGCTTTCCCCCAAACCCCGACCAAATAAGCCACCCGAACCAATGGCAATGAGAGACTGGATAATTTGAAAGCCCTTCCCCAAAGGTTCTTTCCAAGGATTAACAAAAGCCTCAAGCCGTGCTTTCCAGTATTGATTTCCGCTGGCAAAAATTAAAAAAAGAAGGATGGGAATTCCGGCAAAAATTGGATAGAGCAAGTGAATAATTTTCCGTCCTCCCAAAAACAGCATGACGAAGGTTATGCCAGCCAAAAAAATGGCAGTACCAAGATCAGGTTCCATTATGACCAAAACACCCATGACTCCAACCACCAAGAGAAAAGGCACAACTCCATACCAAAAATCCTGAGCTCGATGACGGTGGGTTACCAAAGTATCTGCCATATAAATGATTAAGCTCAATTTTGCCAATTCCGAGGGTTGAAAGCGCATGATACCAAAATCTATCCATCGATAGGATCCACCCACCATTCTGCCGATATAGGGGAAGAAAACCAGAGTGAGCAGCACGACTGAAAGAAGAAGTAATTTCGAGCTCATTTTTCTAACAAAATCAAGCCGGATAAAGGAGGCGATTACGAAAAAAAAGAAAGACAGAGCAACTCCAACCACCTGCTTTTTAAAAAAATAATAAGGATCGCTATAGGACATGATCGACGTGGTCATGCTGGCACTGAAAACCATGATTAAACCAATGCAGAGTAAGAGAATCATCGTCCAAAAAAGATATGGATCGATTTCCCACCACCAGCGTTTTAAATGATTTTCATTGGAATTTTCTAATGACCACCGGTTCAATAATTCTTCATGAGTTCCCATAGACTAAACGGAAAAAGTGTTCACCCCTTTCCTGGTAGTTGGCATATTGATCCCAGCTGGTACATGCCGGAGACAAGAGAACGCAATCACCGGGTACGACTAAGGAGCGGATGTTTGAAAATATTTCGTCTAAATTAGAAAATAAACGGGTTGGTATAGATTCCGGTATAAATTTCTGTATCAGCTCTCGGTCTTCTCCAAATAGAAGGATCATTTTTATTTTAGCCGGAGAAAGATATTGGGTGAATTCAGAAAAATCTTTGATTTTACTTCTCCCCCCTAAGAGCAAAACAATAGGACCATTCAAGGAATTGATTGCTGCACAGGTTGATGCTGGTGTCGTCGATTTGGAATCATCATAAAATACAACACCATTTATTTCAGCAACCTTCTGAATTCTGTGACTCAATCCCTGAAAAGTTGAAAGAGATTCTTCAATTTGATCAACTCCAACCCCCACTACTCGGCAAACCGCAGTGGCAAACAATAAATTCTCCCGATTATGCTCACCGGGGAGGTGCCAATTGAGACAGTCAATCTTTCTTTCCTTCCCTTCGAATCGTTCAACAATTTTTTGATTCTTCCAATAAAATCCTTCCTGTAATTGCCCTAAACCGGTCACTGGAATGATAGAGCTGCGGATCATTGGGCAAAGTTGGGTATGCCAACTGGGAATGGAAAAATTGACTATCGCCCGATCCTCTTTTTTTTGATTGATAAAAATATTTCGTTTTTGAAAAAAATAATCTCTAAAAGTATTATGCCTGTCCAAATGGTTGGGAGATAAATTCAAAATACCAGCAACTTGAAACCTCGCGCTCACAATTCTCTCCAGTTGAAAGCTGCTGAGCTCCACCACCCCCCACTGATAAGAAGTTGGGAAGGAAATTGAATCAATTAAAGGTGTCCCAAAATTGCCTCCAACAAAAGCCGAAAAACCCGCCCTATTCAGAATGTGACCAATTAGAGCCACAGTGGTACTCTTTCCATTGGAACCAGTAATGCCAATTAGAGGAAAATGCAGCATACGACAGGCTAATTCCACTTCGCTCACTATCGGGATTCTCTCCTGTTCGCATTTGGCCAGGATGGGATGATAGGAAGGGACACCTGGACTGACTATACATTCCTGGATCTTTCTCCTATTGAGCTTGGAAAGATCGATTGGCCTAAGTGGGGAAAAAGCCGGATGATTAAGAAGGTTCGGCGATATATCGCTCCACTTTTTGTGATCGTCATATCCCAATACCTTCTCGCCACGATTAAGCAAAAAACGAGCAGTACTTTCTCCAGTTTTTCCCATACCCACGACTAAATAATTCATCATAACCCTATTGAACCCGCCCTAACCATGCCACCGTAATTCCTATGGCTTGAATTATCCAAAAACGTACAGTAATTTGAGTTTCTTTCATTCCCTTTAATTCAAAATGATGATGAATCGGACTCATTAAAAATAGTCTTCGTCCTAAAATTTTAAAAGAAAAAACCTGTAATATCACTGAAAGAGTATCAACAAAAAAAACCAGGGCTGAAAAAATAATTAAAAGAGACTGCCCAGAAATAAGCGCCATAAAGCCTAAGAGCGCTCCTAAACCCAATGAACCTGAATCTCCCATAAAAATACCTGCCGGCCATATATTAAACCATAAAAAGGCGGTCAGACCTCCGATTGCTCCAAAGGCCAACCAGGAAAGCTGGGTTTTACCCAAGGTTAATAAAAGCAAACCCCAAAAAAGAAAAGTGAGAATACCCGAACCTCCCGCCAACCCGTCCAAACCATCGGCAATATTAAATGCATTGGAGGTAGCAATGATAATAAATATCCCGTACCCAAAAAAAAGTGGACGAGACATTGGAATTACATAACGGCTAAATGGAATGATAATCTGAGTTGGCATCCCATCCATAGCTAGCCAGAGAACTATACCGGCAAGGACAATCTGGAACAAAATCTTATAACGGGCTTTTATTCCCCAGGGTTTCTCCAAATAGCTCTTATGCCAGTCATCAACCAATCCTAAAATAGTATATCCAGCAAGGAGTACTACCGGTAGTAAATTGCTTAACCAGTATTGTCTTCCTACTCCAAACACTACCAAAAGAGCTATAAATATGACGATACCGCCCATACTGGGGGTATTCTCTTTGTGAAGATGGAGATTAGGTCCTTCTTTCTTTATTTTTTGACCAAGATGGCGTTGCTGCTGCCACCGAATGAAAAGCGGAAAAAAAACCATTCCAACTACAAAAGCCAAAAGAAAAGCAATTAATATATCATTGGGAATAATTCCAAGTTTCATGCTCAATCCACTCCGTAGGTATAGCTTCTTCTAATTTCATGGCTCTTGAACCTTTAAACAAAACGATAAGTCGAGAAAAAGGGAAAGTTATCTGATCGAGAAGAATTTTTTTGATTTCTTCGTGGGAAGAAGCCAAATAATATTCTCCGTCTACCGAGTTTTTCGATAACACCTTTTCAGCAGCCCCATGCATCATGGAACCATAAAGAATGACATTCTTAATATTGTGCTCTTCCAAAGAACGGATACTTTCTTGATGAACTGCTTCGGAAAAACTCCCCATCTCTAACATATCTCCCAAAACCACCCAGGTTTGATACCCTTGATGGTTGAATCTTTTCAATAAATTGAGGGCTTTATGCAAAGAAATTGGATTGGCATTATAGCTGTCGTCGATCACATATCCTTCGCCAAGATGATAAATTTTTTCTCTTCCTTCGGGAAGGAGAATTTCATTAAGAACCGTTTGGACCTCATCTTCTTCAATGCCCAATTGGAAAGCTTGATGAAGGACCGGCAGAAGTAAGATAATGAGTTCCGGAGAAAAAATCGGTGCTTGGAAGTGATAAATCCGACCTTCAATCTGACAGCGGAATCTAGTGATTCCCTCCGTTGGGTTCAAGTGATAATCAAGAAGTGAGAGTTGTGAGGTGATATGATTCTGAAGACCAAAAAGAATGACTTCCTTTCCCTTCTGGGAAAAATCCTCTTTGAGTTTTAAAGCGTAAATATTATCCCCATTCAAATAGATAGTTTTGGCGTTTTCAGCCAATAAAATTTTTTCCTGAATCACCGTCTCGACATTGCCAAAACCCTCTAAATGACCTTTTCCAAATGCAGTGAACACAACTATTTCCGGATCAATGATTTCGGCTAACTCACCCATCTCACCTTTCTTATTGATTCCGGCTTCAATGATAAAAAAGTCGTTTTGAGAAGAAAAATTGCAAAAAGAGGCTGATACCCCGATATTGGTATTATAACTAAAGGGAGTTGCAGCCACTCGAAAGCGAATGCCAAGTATTTTTTGGAAATAAAATTTTGCGGTCGTTTTCCCAACCGTTCCGGTTATGGCAATTTTCTTTCCAGCAAGCTGTTTTGAGTAGAATTTCCCGAGATTTTTTAACGCTTCAACGGTATCATCAACGAGGTAAAGGCTAAATTCTTGGGGAGAATTGACCTTTTGACTCACTAAGGCTCCACGTGCGCCATGTTCCCAGGCATCATTTAAATAAGCATGACCATCGGTTTTTTTCCCTTTTATAGCCACAAACAAACCACATTCGGTATTTTGACGGCTATCGATCATAATTTTATCAAATTTTTCCTGTTTTCCCGGAGCGACAAGTTTGGCTCCAGCTGCAAAAATAATATCCGGTTTCGAAATCATTCTAAATTTCTCTCTTTTAGAAGTTCTAATGCCACATCATAATCATTGTGGCAAATGATTCTATCATGATATACCTGATAACGTTCTGGGCCCTTCCCGGCTAAAAAAACTACATCGCCAGTTTGCGCCAAAGAAAATGCATAATCTATTGCTTCACGTCGGTCAAGGATAATATAAGATTCCACCGGAATCTCTTTTTTATATTTATTGACTCCCTGCATAGCATCTTCAGCGGTTTGTCGTGGATCCTCATGGCGAGGATTGTCGCTGGTAATAATGCAAACGTCACTCCAGCGAGCAACGGTTTCCCCCATCATCGGCCTTTTATTCCGATCCCTCTCTCCACCGCAACCAAAAACTGTAATGACTTTCCCTTGAACCATTTTTTTAATAAAAGAAAGAGTATTTTCCAGCCCATGCCAGTTGTGAGCAAAATCAACGATAACCAAAAAATCCTGTCCGGCGTTAACTACCTCCCACCTTCCTGGAACTCGGTGGGTGTGCTCAAGGCCTTGAGCAATTTTTTCACTTTCTATTCCAGAGGAAATAGCCGTAGCTGCCGCTGCTAAAGCATTATAAACTGCATGCTGGCCGGGGAGGGAAAGCTGAACTTTCTCAGTTCCCCAGGGGGTTTTTATTTTCATTTTTGTCCTATCAACGAAATATACGATATCTTCAGCGGTCACTTCGTTTTCCGGCTGCAAACCAAAAGTGAGAAGCGGGAGGTGGCTTTCGAAAACGACTCTTCGACAGTTTTCATCATCTCCATTTACAATTACCATACGAGGGTAAGGTTTTTGGGTATTTTGTTCCACCATTTCGATGAGTTTCTTCTTGCTGAAAAAGTAGTGTTCAAAACTTTTATGAAACTCTAAGTGTTCAGCTACCAAGTTAGTAACCACTGCTGTATCGAATAACAAACCCTCAACCCGTCCTAAAGCCAAGCCATGGGAAGAAACTTCTAAAACCGCCTGACGAATCCCTATCTTAATCATACTTTTCAAGCAAGCTTGTATTTGCAGCGACTCTTCAGTGGTATTAATCGCTTCATAGATATCAGGACCAATGATGTTTTTTGGTGTGGTCATCAGACCACAAGCATGGCCATTTTCTTCAAGAATACTACGCAGGAAAAAACAAGTGCTGGTTTTTCCATTGGTACCAGTTATACCGAACAGCCTCATTTCCCGGGAGGGATGATCATAGAATCGAGCGGCAGTTTGAGCCATGGTCTTTCTCTCATCATCAACTCGAATCCATGATACCTTCCCATGAGTAGGAAAAGAAAAACTGGGATCGGAATAGACAATGACCTTCGCTCCCCTTTTAATGGCATCTTCAATAAAGAGATGCCCATCGGTATTAGCACCGGGAAAAGCAAAAAATACACACCCTGGACGAACCAATCGAGAATCAAAAGCCAATCCGCTGACCTCTAATTGGTCATCAAAAATATTTTTATAGAGATATTCATTTAAATTGAACAGTTTTTTTAAAATCAATAGATCGTTACCTCGTCATTTTCCGACATAATACCAGCATAATGAATAAGGTTTTGAGCGATTTCCCGAAAAACCGGTGCTCCGATATCGCCTCCATAGTATTCACCCTGGGCTTCATCTAAAACCACCAATATTCCAAAACGTGGTTCGGGGATTGGAAAAAATCCGATAAAGGAAGAATAAAACCGATTAATTGCATAACGGCCATCTTCTCCAATTTTTTGTCCGGTTCCGGTTTTCCCCGCAATAGCATATCCTGGAATGGCAGCTTTTTTACCCGTTCCCTGATCAACGACTTTTTTCATCATGTTTAAAACCAAATCAGCAGTTTCTTCATCAACAACCCTTTGAACCGGCGATGGGAGAACTTCTCGAACGACCTTCCCGTTTTCATCGATGACTTTTTTTACTAAACGGGCTTTCATAAGAATCCCACGATTAGCTATGGCCGATACTGATCTTAAGAGCTGAATTGGGGTGACCAGCATCTCTTGACCAATGGGGATGGCACCGATGGATAGCGCCGACCAGCTGCGAGGCTTCCTCAATAAACCAATTTCTTCTCCATTCAAACCGGTTTCACAGGACTCTCCGATACCAAAATTTTTCAAGTAGCGATAAAGTGTATCTTCTCCCAGTCGTTGGGCGATTTGTATTGTACCGACGTTACAGGAATTAATGATGATATCTTCGAGTGTTTCCTGCCCATGACTTTTTATGTCTCGCACTCGATGATTATACACCATTATGGAACCACCACAATAAAAACTTTCTCC
>NZ_DAOLQM010000091.1:0-7736 GCF_035418125.1 Atribacter sp.
CATTTGAAGGAAATGTGATGTTTTATCGGAAAGACCTCTTTGAAAGAGATGGAATTGCTGTTCCACAAACCCTCGACGAATATTTAGAAGTTGTCAAACATTTTCACAATCCTCCTGAGTTATACGGAACCGCCGTCCGAGGACTTCGCGGATCAGGAATGAATGTTTGGAGATTCAGCCCCTATCTCAAGATGTTTGGTGGTCAGTATCTGGATGAAAATGGTGTTCCAGTTTTTAATTCACCCGAAGCCGTTAAAGCGGTTGAGTATTATATTGAGCTCATTAAACACAGCCCCAGTCCTACCCTTTCATGGTCAGACGCCATGGATAACTTTAATGCCGGTAAGGTTGCTATTGTTGAATACGCCAACCTGAAAATGGATTACACTATGGATCCCAAAGGATCAGTCGTATACGACAAAGTAGGCTACTCAAAACCAGCCGCCGGTCCCATGGGTGCCATCTCCAATACTGCGGTTCATGGTTTGGGGATTTCAGTTGCAGGTTGTCCAACTGAAGAGCTGAAAGTTGCTGCTGGTAAATTCATCGGTTGGTTTACCAGCAAAGAAAATGAAATCAGAAAGGTTGTAGCTGGCTCTGGTCTCACTAACGCCCGAAAATCAACTTTTGCCAGCCCCGAATTTGCCGCTGCTTATCCAGCAGAATTTGTTGAAGCCCAAGTAGAGATGATGAAAATTCAACAAATGTGTATTTTGCAAATACCAGAATGGCCAGAAATTGGTGATTATCTGGGTGTAAAGCTTGAAGAACTCTTCACCAAAGCTTATGCTGGTCAATCCTATGATATTCAGGCTGCTCTGGATGATGCAGTTGCTTATGCAAAAGAAGTCTTGGGGAAATAATAAACGATTAGGAAATAAAAGGGGCTCTTTGGAGCCCCTTTTCTAAATTCATTATATCAAAATAATTGGACTTCTTTCCCAACCATTTAAACAGTGTAACAAGAAGGGGGCTCAATAGTGACCAGAAAACAATTTTTTTTAGTATTTATGATTCCAACTTTTATTATTTTATTTTTTTTAGCCTTCTATCCACTACTCAACGCTTTTTATTATTCACTGCAAAATTGGGACCTAAGAAGTTCCCGCCCGATTCGATTTGTCGGATTGAAAAATTATATTCAACTCTTCACTGATGCGCGTTTTCTCAATTCTCTCCGTATTTCCTTGCTTTGGTCGGTTATTACTGTTGGATTTTCGGTTTTTTTTGGTGCTGGATTGTTAGCTCCCTTGATCAATGATAATGCAAAAGGGAGTTTTAGAACCCTTTGTTTATTTATTTTTATTATACCCGCACTCCTTCCCCGGGTGGGAGCAGCTTATATGTGGCGGTTGATGTATTCATCATCGATTGGAATTATAAATTACTTTTTAAGCTTTTTGAGAATTGGCCCTATTGGCTTCTTAGAAAATCCTTCCTATGCTCTTTACTCAGTAGCAGCTATCGACATCTGGCAGTGGTCCTTTTTGATTGCAGCTTTAACCATTATTCTTTTACAGGATATTCCCAAGGAAATAGTCGAAGCTGGTTCACTCGATGGGGCCAAAAGGTGGCAGCTCTATCGCTTCATTATCTTCCCAGTGATTATTCCGCCCTTTCTCTCAATCTTTTTTATTAAAATGATGGAATCCCTCCGTTCTTTTGATTTCATATTTGTGCTGACTGCAGGTGGTCCTGGTATTGCTACCGAAACTTTGGATATGTATGCTTATTGGCAGGGAATTGGTTCAGCAGGTCGGGTCTCTTACGCCTCTTCAATGTCAATTGTTATGCTGGTGATCACCATTGTTTTGATCACTATCGTATGGAGGGGGTTAGTCAGATGGCACGATTAAATGGAAAGAATATTTTCTATAAAATTATCATAATTATCGTTCTAATTATTGCTTTAGCCCCGATTCTCTGGATGTTTTTGTCATCGTTTAAGTCAAGAGTCGATATTATTAGTTATCCTCCTAAGTTTATCTTCACCCCAGTAATGGACAACTATAAAAGAGTTCTCCAAATGCCAACTCTTATGCACGGTCTCCGCAACAGCCTTATCATAGTCCCCATATCTCTTCTTTTGGGGTTTATTTTTGGTGTTCCGGTTGGGTATATATTTGCTCGGATAAAGTTTAAAAGAAGTGCCGATCTTCGCTTTTTTATCCTGTCTTTAAGATTCATGCCTCCAGTCGCGGTAGCCCTTCCCTTTTTCTTGATTTGGATGCGGTTAAGGCTTCTGGACAGCATGCCAGCAGTCATATTTACATATCTGACCATTGCAATTAGCACCATGATCTGGTTAACAATTGAATGTTTCAAGCAGGTACCTGTTGAATGCGAGGAAGCTGCTCACTTAGAAGGATGTACCCAATTTCAAGTCTTTTCTCGTATTGCTTTACCTTTAGCAATTCCCAGCATCTTGGGTATGTGCATCTTTATCTTTATTCTTTTGTGGAATGAATTCTTCCTAGCCTTTGTCATTACTTCTCAACGTGCGGTGACTATGCCGGTTGCTTCAGCTGCTTTTGCGGTGGTTGGAATGGAAGTTCCCTGGGGACAAATTTGCGCATCGGTTATCCTTCTTTCCATTCCACCTTTGATTTTGTCCTATTTCTTTGTGAAATTCCTTCCTTATTTCTTTAAGGTTAGTTAATCAATAAAAAAAGACCCTCATGGATTTAAAGTGATATGAGGGGTCTTTTTAAAACATGTCCTTATTTCAATTCCAAATCACCCATAACGATTCCATTTAACTACATATGAAACATCCTCAAGGTCTGGGGTTTCCAGGGATATAAAGCCAGCAGTGGATTCATCCGATAGCAAGCTGGTTTTGAAAATACCTCATAAAAAAGATAAAAAGTGGTAAAATTCTCCTGAATTATATCCTCAAATGAGGAAGCATTGGATTCATCGTAAGGAATAAAGCCACTTTTATCTTCAATTTCATTCATGTTTTCCCTTATCCTCCTTCTTTCCTAATTTATCTCTCATCTTAGTATCGGCTTGCAAATTTTGAAGGGAATAATAATCCATAAACCCCAACTTTCCTTCATGCAGAGCATGTGCCAATGCTTTGGGGACTTCAGCTTCAGCTTCAACCACTTTCGCTCTCATTTCCTGGGTATAAGCTAACATCTCCTGTTCTTTAGCAATAGCCATGGCTCTTCTTTCCTCTGCTTTAGCTTGAGCGACTCTTTTATCGGCTTCAGCCTGGTCGGTTTGCAAACGAGCTCCTATATTTTCTCCCACATCAATATCAGCAATATCTATAGAGAGAATTTCAAAAGCTGTGCCTGCATCCAATCCTTTTTCCAAAACAGTTTTAGAGATGGAATCTGGATTTTCTAACACTGCTTTGTGAGAATGAGATGATCCAATAGTTGTTACGATACCCTCTCCAACCCGGGCGATTATAGTCTCTTCAGTAGCTCCACCGATCAGACGATCAATATTGGTCCGCACGGTTACCCGGGCTTTTACAATGAGTTCTATCCCGTCTTTAGCAACAGCGGCAACCTCGGGTGTTTCAATAACTTTAGGAAGAACACTCATCTGAACTGCTTCCAATACATTTCTGCCAGCTAAGTCAATAGCACAGGTTCTTTGAAATGAAAGTGGTATGCCAGCTCTTTCGGCGGCAATTAAAGAAATAACCACCCGGTCAACATTCCCTCCAGCTAAATAATGAGCTTCCAATGACTCGGCATCAAGTTCTAAATCAGCTTTAGTAGCTTTTATAAATGGTAGGATAATACTAGCCGGAGGAACACGCCTCAGTCTCATGCCGATTAAGTTAAGAATGCTAATCTTTACTCCAGCCGCTAAGGCTGATATCCAAAGACCCAATGGAACCAGTGAAAAAAATACAATCACCAGAATTAATATAATGATTGCCGGAATCAAGTATCCGGTAATATCCATAGATTTACACCTCTCTTTCGATTTGGACTATGATCCGGTTCCCTTGCACTTCATCAACGGTTATCATTTTGCCCGGTTCAATAAATTCACCACGAGTCACCACGTCATATCGTCTTCCTTCGATTTCAACAATACCCGCCGGTCGGAGCATTGATTTGGTTATCCCTTTTTTCCCCACTAAACTTTGATAATTTAATATTTTCTCTTCGGGAATTTCTTTTTCCTGATCCTTTTTATGTAATCCCAGTTTTTTCCAAATGGGATTATTGGGTAAAAAGAAAAGCAATATTAAGAAAATCCCTCCCATTATAGCCATATAGAACAACAGTTGGCTAAAAGCAACTTCCCAGAAAAGAATACTGGTAGTCCTTAAAACCATATAGAGGGAAATCACCAAAGCACTAATACCGGTAATACCAGTGACACCAAAACCGGGAATAACTAACAATTCCAAAGCCAACAAAAGAATTCCAGCTACAAAAAGCATCAAAGGTTCCCATCCGGCGAGACCAGCAAAATACCTCCCTCCAAAGAAGAGGAGCAAAGCAATAATTCCGGCTATTCCTGGAAAGCCAAACCCAGGTGTCATTATCTCAAGGAAAATACCCCCAAAAGCAATAAGGAGTAAAATTGGAATAATAGTTGGATGGGTTAAAATCCTAGCTAAAGTTTCCGACCAGGAAGGAGATGGCGTAACAACAATCGGATCTTCTAATCCCAATGCCTTAAACACTTCTTGCTGGTTTTGAGCCAGATGATCGGCAGCTCCTCTTTCTAAAGCAGTTGCTGCTGTCAGGGTTAACAATTCCCCTTTCTCTTTTAAGCCTGCTATTTCTACGTTTCGGTCGACCATCGCAGCGAATAGCTGAGGGTCACGATTACGAGCTTCTGCTAAAGCTTCAATTTGCCCTCGAATGGCTGAAACAGTTTTGGGATCGGGAGGGGTTTCTGCGGTCTCCTGACCAGTTCTCGGTTCAGCGGCTCCAATGCTTCCATCCGGTACCATGATAATCTTTTGGCAGGAAAGAGCTAAAAAGACTCCTGCCGACCAGGCTTTGGAATTAATGAAAGCCACAGTTTTCATTGGAGCTTGCATGATCAGGTCTTTTATAAAGAGCATAGCATCAACCCGTCCCCCAAAAGTATCAATTTCGAATACCACGATCTCGGCACCTTGTTTTTCGGCTTCTAACAAAGACCTCTTGGCAAAGCTGGCTAGGCCCCATTCCACAGCTCCAAAATCAGGAATATCCTTGAGCGGTACCCAAAAAACAGTAGGCCTTTCTGCAGAATAAGTTGGCAAAGAAAGAGACAAAACAATCAGGATCAAGATTATAAAATAGTGGAACAAACGCATTTTTTCTTGAAAAATATGTTTTTCTTTCATATTCAATAAAGCAATTTTCATTCAATAATATTCCTTTATCTCGTTTTTTTCCAAAATGATCAAATAATCTTAATAACTATTTTATATATGATACCTTTTCTATTCATTTTACCAAAATTAATTCAATGAAAAATTACACTTTTCGAAAAAGATTACCCTTAAATTTTTGGTAAATTTTCCTATCGTCAATGAATGATACGCAGTTATCAAAATTTATTCAGGATTAACCCTTATGCTCACTCTAAATTTATCATTACGAAAAGATTACTGTACAACATAGCAATCTCATTTAACCAATTTGTTATTCTGAGGAGTCCGGTGTTTTTTACCGGACGACGTGAGGATCTCATCTTTTCCAATTCCCCAATTCTACAAAATGTAAAAGATGAGATCCTCACGGATTCGAAAAGCGAATCCTCAGGATGACGAAATAAACAGCTCCTCTCTCCCCATGGGAGAGGAAAAAAATAAAAAAATGGGAGAAGGCCATGATGAGGAGGTAACTCTTTTATTACAGTATTTTCGAGGTAGACCAACAACTTCCTTTCCTATTTTTATATATACTAAAAAAATTTGGAGTAATATAATAAATATATGTATTCCGAATCAAACTCCTCAACCAACTGGTCAACAACTTCCGCCAACTTTAGTCAATACTAATAGAACGATAGGAGCAGGTGGTGGATTTGCAGAAGTGACATTTTCCGCCAATAACGGGCAAAGAATTCGAATCACCTTAACCGGTTCAAGCTCAATGATGGAACCTTACGGTTCCCTTGAATATCCAGATGGGATAACGAGTATATATACGCCAGACTTGGGTAGTTCATTGAATGGTGTCAATACCTCTGAACTTATTCTCACCCAATCTGGAACCTACACCTATGTTATTTTTGATGGATCAAATATCGGTGGCCAGGTCAATGTTAAAATCGAGATGATTTAAAATATTCTTAAAAATTGTTTGAATAATAATCAATAAAGATAAGCAATGCGAAAAATATTCTTTTTAAATCAGATTACCTTTACTATTCTCCTTTTTATTATCGTGCTATCAGGAATAACCTATTGCCAAGATTTGGTAAACCTAAACCCCTCTGATAGTGATTCTTTTTTTTATCGAGATGAGATGCGTCATTTTATCCAGGCAATTTCCAGATATTCTCATCAATTTCATCCCAATTTTATAATTGTTCCTCAGAATGGACTCAGCCTCCTTACTACTAACGGCGAACCGGAAGGCGTGCTGATCTCCGAATACCTCACAGCAATAGATGGGGTTGGCCAAGAAGAATTATTTTTTGGTTTTCTTGGTGATGATGAACCCACACCTGAAGATATAACTTCAGATTGGCTTAGTTTCTTGAACAAAATACAAGCTTTGGGTAAAGCTGTTTTAATCACCGATTATTGCTCAAATACTTTCAATATCAAGAACTCTTTTGAAAGGAACAATTTACAGCATTTTATTAGTTTCGCTTCTGAAAGCCGTGAAATGGACATCATTCCAATAAATTCTTCAAAACCCTATCATGAGAACTCCAAAAATGTTGAAAAAATAATTCAGGCTAAGAATTTTCTCTATTTAATTAATCCTTCAGGTTTTTCTAATAAAGAAGAAATGATTGAGGATCTCTCTCAAACCAACTACGACTTACTAATAATTGACGCCTATTTTTCAGATTTTGAAATGTTTACCAATGAAGATGTTTATCATTTAAAAGAAAAAATAAATGGTGGTAAACGTTTAATCCTATCCTATCTTTCAATTGGAGAAGCAGAAAATTATCGCTATTACTGGCAAAAAGAATGGGATATCAATCCTCCATCTTGGTTAGAGGAAGAAAACCCTGACTGGAGTGGAAATTATAAAGTTCGTTATTGGGATAAAGAGTGGCGGGAAATAATTTTTGGAAATCCAGATGCTTATCTTGATAAAATACTCAAAGCTGGTTTTGATGGAGTTTACTTAGATTTGGTTGATTCTTTTGAATATTTCGAGGAACTACAATAAATAGAATTGATTGGAAATATCAATCCAATAAGTATAATCATCGATGATACCAATAACCTTCTCACCTTTTATTATAAAACTGTCATTCTTATCGACACTTGAGTCAACCTTAAATTGCTCTGATTCACAACAATATGCCCCTATTTGCCAATAATTATGTTCATAACTAGGTTCATTTCTTTCTCCTTTTTTGAATTTATGATAACATCCTGAAATGGAGCTGATTTGATACAAGGAGATGAAGCATGGATAAAACTTATTACGATTTGCTGGAACTATTCTCAGAAAGCGGTTGTCCCATTTGTAGTTACAAAAAAACCTTTGAAGAGCAATCTTTAGATGGATTATTTTATGAATTTGTCACTGATCCAGAAATTCGTCAAAAACTCCGTAACCAAGGTGGCT
>NZ_DAOLQM010000092.1:0-4353 GCF_035418125.1 Atribacter sp.
CCTTTATGACGAATTCTTTTATACTTTCCGCAATAACATTCCCAGTCTTTGGTTGGACCAAAAATCTTCTCACAGAACAAACCGTCTTTTTCCGGTTTGAGGGTCCGATAATTAATGGTTTCGGGTTTTTTTACTTCTCCTCGAGACCATTTACGGATTTGCTCGGGAGAAGATAAACCAATTTGCATAGCTCCAAGATCATTGACATCTATCAAGGGTTTTTCCCCCTTCTTTTATTTTTTCTCTCGTCCCTGCAGATTAACTCCTAATCCAGGTATATCATCATCGGCATCTTCCATCTGTTCGATGGAAATTTCCTTTTTCCTGGAATCAAACACTTTCACATCGAGACACAAGCTTTGCAATTCCTTAACCAATACTTTAAATGATTCGGGAACCGACGGCTTGAGCACATTTTGACCTTTGACAATTGCTTCATAAGCTTTTACTCTTCCGACAATATCGTCGGATTTCACTGTCAGAATTTCTTGTAAAGTATAGGCAGCTCCGTATCCTTCCAGTGCCCATACTTCCATTTCTCCAAAACGCTGCCCGCCAAATTGGGCTTTACCTCCCAACGGCTGTTGGGTAACTAAAGAGTACGGTCCAGTTGAACGTGCATGAATCTTGGTTTCAACCAGGTGAGCAAGTTTCATCATATATATGTATCCAACTGTCACTTCATTGTCGAAAGGTTCACCAGTTCTTCCATCGAAAAGGATCACTTTTCCATGGGGGAGAAGATTAAACTCCGGCGATATCCTGTCGTCAAAAGCAAAAACCGGATAACGGTTTTCTTGACTGATGGTTACATCTTTCAAGGCTTCTAAAATCTCCGATTCTTTCGCTCCATCGAAAGGAGCACTGGCAATAAACATCCGTTCTTTATTGGCAACCCAACCCAAGTGAGTCTCTAAAATCTGCCCAATATTCATTCGAGAAGGAACTCCCAGTGGATTGAGAACAATGTCAACCGGTGTTCCATCGGGAAGGAAGGGCATGTCCTCCTCAGCAAGAATCCTGGCTATAACTCCTTTATTTCCATGACGACCAGCCATTTTATCGCCAACGGTAATTTTTCTTTTCTGGGCGACAAACACCTTAACCAGTTTATTGACTCCTGGTGCCAGTTCATCATCGTTTTCTCGAGAAAATACTTTAACATCAATAACTTTCCCATATTCTCCATGGGGAACCCGAAGGGATGTATCTCGAACTTCTCGGGCTTTTTCTCCAAATATTGCCCGAAGTAATCGCTCTTCGGGGGTAAGCTCGGTTTCTCCCTTGGGAGTAACCTTCCCTACCAAGATATCTCCTGGTTTTACATCAGCTCCAACTCGGATAATTCCTTCATCGTCTAGATTCCGAAGAATATCATCTCCTAAATTGGGAATGTCACGAGTAATTTCCTCTGGACCTAACTTGGTGTCTCGGGCTTCAATTTCATATTCTTCAATATGAACTGACGTGAAAACTTCTTCTTTAACCAATCGTTCGCTAATCAGAATGGCATCTTCGAAGTTCTCTCCTTCCCAGGGCATGAAAGCTACTAAGACATTTCTCCCTAAAGCAATCTCACCCATTGAAGTACAAGGCCCATCAGCAATAATCTGTCCAGCCTCAACATACTGCCCAACTCGAACGATCGGTTTTTGGTTGATACAGGTACTTTGGTTGGACCGCTGAAATTTTTCCAATTCATAGAGATCAATATCACCATCATCATTTTCAATTTCAATAAAAACTGAATCGACTTGCTTAACTACTCCACTATTTCGGCTAACAACTGTAGCACCTGAATCCTGAGCGACTTTGTATTCCATGCCCGTCCCAATAAGAGGGGGCTTGGAAACCAAAAGAGGAACCGCTTGTCGTTGCATGTTGGTTCCCATCAGAGCTCGGTTGGCATCATTGTGCTCTAAAAATGGAATGAGTGACGCTGAAGCACTGATGATCTGTTGAGGCGAAACATCAATAAAATCAACTTTTCTGCTTTCTACCTCAACAATTTTCGAACGGAAACGAACTACGACGTTTTCATCGCGTATCATCCCGTTCTCATCGATAACAGCATCGGAAGGCGCAATATGATAACGGTCTTCTTCATCAGCAGAAAGATACCTAATTTCATCGGTCAAATGTCGATTTTCAACTTTTAAATAGGGTGTCACAATAAAGCCATACTCATTGATCTTGGCATAGATACATAGAGAGGTAATTAAGCCAATGTTGGGTCCTTCGGGAGTTTCTATCGGACACATCCGCCCATAATGGGTATAATGGACATCACGAACTTCAAAACCTGCTCGTTCACGGCTCAAACCTCCAGGTCCTAAAGCACTTAACCGTCTTTTATGGGTTATTTCCGAAAGTGGATTGATTTGATCCATAAACTGGGAAAGAGGACTGCTTCCTAAAAATTCCTTGATAGCGGCTACCACTGGACGAACATTAATCAGGTTTTGAGGAGTAGCTGAATCGGTGTCGGGTTGGATGGTCATTTTTTCTCGAATGACCTTTTCAACTCGCAGCAACCCAGTTCTAAATTGATTTTGTAGGAGCTCTCCCACCGGTCGAGCTCGTCGATTTCCCAGGTGGTCAATGTCATCATCATAGCCAACACCGTTCAACAAGTTGAGGAGATAGCGAATGCCCCCAACTACATCGGCTTGACTCAAAATCCGTCCCTTTTCCACCCAAATTTTTTCTATACCATGAACCCTTAGGGTCCTTAAGGCCTCTAAGGTCACCATATCGCCTTTTTTAAGGAGGGTTTCTCCGGTCTCCGGTTGAAGCACATCCTGACTTATCGATCTGCCCTCCAACTCGTCGCCAACCAACTCCAATTCATCTTCGCGTTCAATAAATACTTTTATGACCTGATCTTCGTCGTTATACACTCGTATAAATTCGATATTGTATTCCTGGTTAAGCTCTTCTAAGGTTCGAGCTAATTGCCGACCAATTTTGTCTCCTTTACGAAGGAGAATTTCATATCGGGAAGGATTATTTTCATCGATAGCTGCTTGATTGCGAAGACATTGATGTTCTTCATGGTCAAGAATAATATCCTCAGCTCCAACAAACTCTTCAATTCGGACAATGCGTTCTTCCAATTTTAGTTTATTATTCAGTTTATATCGTCCCACCTCACCAAGGTCATAACGACGGGGATCAAAGAACAAATATCTCATAAAATCTCGAGTATTTTCTTCGGTTGGTGGCTCACTGGGACGAAGTCGCCGGAAAATTTCCATGACCGCTTCTTTGGGGTTTGAAGTTGTTTCTCTTTCCAGGGTGGCTTGGATGTAAGAATGATTATCGAACAGTTCGAGGATTTCCTCGTCGTTTGAAAATCCCAAAGCTCTGATCAAAGTCATAGCATTGATCTTGCGCCTTTTATCGACACGAACAAAGAGAATTTCTCCTGGGTCAATTCCAAATTCTAACCAGGCACCACGGTTGGGAATGATCTTAAAACCATATTCCACTTTTCCAGTTGGTGTCACTTCTTTAGTAAAAAATATCCCTGGAGATCGGATGAGCTGCGTTACTACAACCCGTTCCGCTCCATTCACCACAAAAGTCCCCTTATCAGTCATGAGTGGAATTTCACCCATATATACATCTTGTTCTTTTATTTCATTGGTTTCGCGGTTAATCAATCGAACTCGAGCAAATAATGGGGCAGCATATGTCCGACCTCTATCTTTACATTCACGAACCGAGAATACTGGCCTATCCAAACGATAATCGATAAACTCCAGCATGAGTTTCCCGGTAAAATCCTGTATAGGAAAAATTTCGGTGAAAACTTCTTGCAAACCTTGCCTTTTCCGTTCTTGGGGGGAAATATTCGCTTGTAAAAATAGGTCAAATGACTTTCTTTGTATCTCAATAAAATGGGGAAGTTCGGCAAATGAAGTCACCTTTGAAAATGTCTTTCTCTGAATGTATCCAGAATTCACCCAGCACACCACCTTTGTTGAAAATTAAAAGAAATTACTCTTTAAACTAATCAGTTTTTCATCATCATTAAACTGTGGCGAAACGGTGTAAGTTTAAAATGTGGAATGTATGAAATTCACAATGTACAGGTAAAAAAAATAAGAGGACAAATGGATTGATTTTATCATCGATTGGTAAGATAATAATAACACCCACTCAGTAATAATTTGGAACAAAATAGATTAATTTAGTTCCAAAATGAAAGAACCGACAATTTACTATAATATTTTATTCCTGCTTATCTGTCAAGAGCTTCTTGTAAATTTTTCTAAAATATTTTAAATTCTCCATTCCTTGGTCTACTTTATGAAAGAAGTCAGCTTCCCTTTTTTCTCTCTCCTGGTG
>NZ_DAOLQM010000092.1:4453-7717 GCF_035418125.1 Atribacter sp.
TCTCCCCTGGTGGGAGAGCTTCTTTCTTTTCTTTTTTTCCTCTCCCCTGGTGGGAGAGGATTAAGGTGAGGGGGATGCTTTGGTATTTACATCAAACTTTAATTTTTAAAACCAAACATGAATCAGAGTCCTGACTTTCACCCTCATCCCAACCTTCTTTTATCAAGGTGAAAAGTGGTTGTAGATATGCGTCATCCTAAGCCCTCGCTTTTTGAGAGCGTGAGGATCTCCTCTTTTATGTCTTTGTTCTTCATAATTATTTAAAAAGATGAGATTCTCAAGTCGCACAATACGCTCCTCAGAATGACAAATTGAGTAAATGAGATTGCGAAGTCGTTAAACCAAAAGACGATTAGACTCCTTACAATAATAGATTTGGCTAACGGGATTCTCACGTCGTCAGTTAAAAACACCGGATTCCTCAGAATATCAAACTAAAATAAAAGACTCCACAACTACTGAGGAAAGGCTATGGCAGCGTAACCAACCACTTGGTCATACTGACCGTTGATATCACCACTGGTAGCATAACAAAGAAGAGTGCCTCGGGACGAATGGCGATTTTTTTGAAACTCAATCAAAGCACCAACCCCTCCCGGTCCACAGATTGATATTTTTTTTCTATGAATACTGTGAAAGAATTCCTCTCCATCAAGACGAATAATATTATCAATACAAATTAAATCCTTCTCCCGAGCCACTGTATCCGATTCATAATGAGTAAAATCGGTACTGGCGATTATTACGATTTTCTTCTGTTGAGAAATTTGGTTGATTACCTGACCAATGATTTGAACAGTTTCCAAGGTTTGGTCCAAAAGAGAAATAGGACATATTTTAAAAGAAAAGGGAATAAAATGCTGTAGAAAGGGGATCTGTATTTCACAAGAATGCTCAAATTGATGAGCTCGATCATCGATGGTAAAAATCGCCGTAGACGATAAAAAAAAGTCTACCATTTCCTGGTCAACCTCAACCTTCCCCAGGGGAGTGATCCACGATTCGGCCGAACTTAGCGAAGCTCTTCTTCCCAAGCCTCGGTGATTGGGTCCGATAATAATAAAAGTATCAATTGGATCGATCCGCGAAAGAACCGCATAAGCCCAGGAAGCGACACCACCTGAAAAAATTATCCCGGCATGAGGACAAACCACTCCATTTATCTTAGTGGGAAAATCCTGATCAATTTTCCCGGCAGCTCCGATTTCCGACTCAAAGACTTTATTAATTAAGCTATCTAATTCATTTTTATTCTCTGGATAAAAATAACCGGCAACCGCTGGTAGCCTATCCATTTTCTTACCACCTCCGTGTACGGGCTATACGAATTCTATATAGCACAAACAACAACACTAAAAGCATAATTATAAGGATAATCAGAAAAAGATTGGATCCACCCAACATCAAAAATGATGTCCAAATATAGGGGATGTAAGCTTTTTTATAACCATATTGAATTGACTTACGATATAATGCTTTTACCGTTGCAGCAGGTTGGGCTGCCCGAGATAGGGTCGCTTTTCGGTAGTAAAGTATCCCCAATTCTTCTGACCAGGTTGAGCGGTTCTCCTCATCTTTCATCCAAATATTTTCAGCCTCAGCAATCATATTCTCTAAATCATCTTTTTTCTGGTAAGCAGCATAAAAAAGAGCACTGATTTCAGGTTTTTGCCGTTTTTCTGGAGAAAGAGAGGCAGCTTCTCTTAAAAATTCATCGATCTTGTCTTCGGACAATAAAGATGCCAGGTAGGCTTCCCGGTTCATTAAAAAGGTCATATCCAGTTTGACCACCCGATTATTACCGGAATCGGCGACCCAAAGATAACCATTCCCATCGATCCATAACCCTTCAGGATTGAGGAGGTGATCACCACCAATTCTATCGACTATCCCAATCAGCTCACCTTGAGTATTATGAATCTTCAAACGGTTATTTCGATAATCAGAAATAATCACTGTTTCATCTTTTACGATTACATATCGAGGCCGATCTAAATCATCGGGACCACTGCCACCTTTTCCAATACGAAAAAGATAATTTCCCACTGAATCAAACACCTTCACTGTGTGATGAAGAGTATCGGTCATCCATATTCTTCCTTGGGAATCAACAGATATACCCCGGGGATAATAGAATTCATCATCTCCCATTCCCTCTTTCCCAATAGTCCTGATCAGATTCCCTTCTTGATCAAAAATCACAATCCGAGAATTCATAGTATCAACCAGATAGATATTACGGCCATTATCCATCCAGAGACCCCGAGGTTCATTCAGAGTAATTCCCTGAATTTTAAGCTCGCTGATCGGCGCAAAAGTAGAACCATCCAAAATTCGAATTCGGTTGGCTTTTTGCTCAGTAAGATAGAGGCGGTTGGTGGGGGAATCATAAACTATCCCTACTGGACCTTCCAAGCCGGGGATAATTTTTTGGGTTTTTCCGTTTTGATCGGTAATAACCAGGCGGTCGTTAGCCCAGTCGCTAATCAATACCAAGCCGCTTTCTTCCTGTACAATAACGCTTACTGGATAATTCAAATAGGGAGTTTTTTGGTCAGTAACTTCTTCAATGCTCAACTCTATTTTTTCGATTTGGGCTTGAACCGAAGAACCAATAACAATCACCACAAAAAAAGAGATGAGACCTGTCAGGCACCAATCGAGCTTTTTACCGATCATCATGAATGAACTCCTCCATCTTTCTTTTTAATCTTTCCTCCCATTCAGACTGATTGAGACCGTTTTGGGGTAGAGGCTCAGAGAAATGAACCTGGATCGGATGAGGTTTGGGAAACCTTGCTCCGCGGGGATAGCTTTCAAAAGTTCCGGTCACCCCAGCCACTACCACATCAGCTTTGGCTTTCATCAATAATTTTATCGCACCGGAGCGAAAATCACCAACTTCACCTTGGTTTCTGGTCCCCTCCGGAAATAGACACACCACTTTATTCTCTTTTATGAGTGCAAATATTTTCTTAACTGCGCTGCGGTCGGCTTCACCCCTTCTCAAAGGAAAGGCTCCTAACTGATTGAGGAAAAATTTAGCAACCGGATTTTGAAACAATTCTTCTTTAGCGACGAAATAGACTCGCCTGGGACAAGCACAGCCGATAACTATCGGATCCAAATAACTGGCGTGATTAGAAACGATTAAGCAGGGAGTTGATTTTGGGAAATTTTTACGGCCACTTACCCGAAAGCGGCAAAAGAGATAGAGAAGAAACAATCCTAAGTATTTGCTGATGTAATAAATCATAAAATCCT
>NZ_DAOLQM010000093.1:0-7677 GCF_035418125.1 Atribacter sp.
AATAGACCCCCAGGATTACATTGAATTTGATGAGCATGGACGTAGATACAATAGGGGTGGATAAGATTCATCTCACAGCAGACGAAATTCTTCGAGGATTTGAAGATATTAGTATATTTTTAGTTATAGCTATTGCGGTGTAAAAATATTGTAATAAAATAGAATCATACTACTCTACTATTTCTCCAAAACTCATAACATTATTGTTATTATTGCTTTAAGAAAAATTATTAAAAGAACTCACTGCCAATCAATTACAAACCAATCGAATTAATGAATTTAAAAATGTTTCTTAATAGATTGGTTAAAAAATCCAACGAATTACACAGAGCTGAAGTCCATATCTTTCAATAAACCATGAAAGGAGGTGATTTCAAATGGCAAAATATCTAATTATTCATGCATTGCCAACTCCGGTACCAATGGCTCAAGCCGAAGCAGTTGCCAAAGTAGCGAAATCTCATTCGAGCGCAGATGCCTACTGGGTTAGCAGCTGGGTTCAACTGGATGATAAGGGGGATGTGGCAAAAATATTGTGTGAATGGGATGCAAAAGATTCTACTGTACTTAAGAATTTGTTAGAAGCAATGAAAAATGCGTTCCCTAATTTTCCTATCGATGGACCCTACCCGATGAAGAAGGTGGATGGAGAGTCTTACCGGTAGTATCGTCTAATATCCCCCTCCCAATTTTTAACTTCAAGTGTGAATACCTATATCTATCATGATTGCGATGACTGAAACCAACCCCTTCCTGAAAAGTGTCGAGGTCGTCCAAACGTTCCTGATTTATTGAAATCATCCATCATTGTCATCTTTTGGATTTTCTTGAAAGAAATTTTTGGTTTAAAAAATTCAAGTTTATACAACAGATTTAATACAGAGTGCTTGAGTAAAACCTGCCAAATGCTGGATATTTAAGCTACCAAATAAACTAATAATTCAAGAATCAAGACCTGGCCCTTACAAATTCTGTTTACCTCGTTATCATCTTTAAATTGCATGTTAGACCCCGGGGATTTGCTTCGTATTCTTTTTAATATTATATGAAAAGCCTTTAGGGTTCACTCAATTCATATTATATGTTATAATTGTTGAAAACGATTGTAGCTATTGGAGTTTATTCCATGATTAATAGATCAACAATAAAAGATATTGCAAAAATAGCTGGTGTAAGCGATTCAACCGTATCAAGAGCTTTATCTGATTATCCCCATGTTAATGAAGAAAAAAGAAAAAAGATACGTCAAATTGCTGAGGAATTGGGTTATTATCCGAATATTCATGCAAAAAACTTAAGAGTGCAGAAAAGTCAGGATATTGGATTAATTATCCCAGAAATTCAGAATCCTTTTTATGCATACGTAACCAGGGGGATAGAAGATTATGCAAATATAAATGGTTACAACCTCCTTCTTTGTAATTCAGATTTCGACCCTGTTAAGGAAGCCAAGTACTTAGATCTTCTACTAAGTAAGCAAATTGGTGGATTAATAATATTCCCTACTATGTTAATAACGAAAAAAGTTCCAACTCTGAAAAAAAGAAGCATACCGTTTGTTTTTGTAGATTTTCCTGCTTACAACCTTCATGTTAATTGTATTTATGCCGATCAGCAATATGGCGCTTATATTGCGGTGAAATATCTCATTGAACGTGGTCACCAAAATATTGTTTATTATAATTATGAAAAAGGCTTTGTACCACCCGGAGAACAGATGGAGAGAGGTTATCGGCAAGCATTAAAAGAATTTAAAATTAAATATAGAAAAAATTTAGTATTTACGCTAAAAAAGACCGATAAAAAAACTTTATACGAGACTACTTATCAATTGCTTAGCAAAAAAAAGGCATTAGGTTATACAGCCATAATTTGTGTTGGTGATATTTTTGCATTATCAATTTATGAGATTGCTCCAACTTTAGGAATTAAAATACCTGAAAATTTATCTGTTATTGGATATGATGATACTTTTATTTGTCCTTTTTTAAATCCTCCATTAACTTCGGTAAATCAACCACAATATGAACTTGGGAAACAGGTTTTTGAGTTACTCCTCAGAGAAATTAATGACCCCCTCAATTGGCAGTACCAAACTATTCGTCTTATACCTTGGATATCTGAACGAAAATCGGTTTGCGATATAACCATATAAGACAATAATGATAATTGAAAAAATATTAAAAAATATTTTCTGCATTTACTCATTCAAGCTGATTTTTAAAGCTATAAGAAAAAAGTAAAATTCCTTCTTTGTTTGGTAGAACGTCATATTTATTTCAAAATGACAAGATTTTATATTCTTGTTAAACTTCATTTTTAGCCCGGCAATCACATCATTTTTGTTAATTTTATAGTTTAAATGCTTACTTGTTACTCATGATTAAGGTTTTTTTAAAATCTAGAGAAAAAATTCAAAAATAATTGACGACGATTGCAATATATGTATATAATATTTTTGTAAAATAAGATTATTAAAAAGGGAATTAGTAGAAAATATATCTAAATATAGAGGAAAGGAGGCAAATAAATTTTATTTATTATTGAAAACGATAACAATAATATATTGAAAGGATGAAGCAAATGCAGGTCATTATCAATTTATTCAATCTAAAACCAGGAGCAGACGCTGAAGAATTCAAGAAATGGTCCAAGAAAGTAGACCAGAGAACTGCACCATCACAAAAGGGAGTATACAGTCTTAAGGTTGTTGAATTAAAGAAAAACGACAAAGGTGTAAATTATCAATTTGCTGAAATCATTAAGGTTTTAAGTAATGAAGCTTGGGAAGAGGCGCTTAAAACTGATGAAATGATTGAAGTTGTACAACAATGGAGCAAATGGGGAGATTCTTCATCTTTAGTAAGCTGGTATGGTGATTTATTCTAAAATTTTTTTTTAAACCCAGATATCAGGTTTTTAAAAGGAGGAAGCTAAATGAAAAGCAATCTCAAAAGTTTATTTTTGACTTTCTTAATAATGACAATGTTTGTACTCCTACTAGGAACAGCATCTTTCGGTCTTGAGAAAGTAAGAATTGGTATTATTCCTTACCAAGACTCTTATCCCTTTATTTTAGCCGATCATCTTGGTTATTATGAAGAAGAGGGAATCGAACCAGTATTCGAGCAACTGTTATTTTTCCCCGATGTTCATGAAGCATTAGCTGCAAATGCACTTGATATTGGACCAACAGAAAGTGCCGTTTATGTTGCAGCCTATAAAAGTTATCCTGATTTAGTTATGGCATTTCCATTCCATGTTTTTCACCACGGATTTTCAATCATGATAAAACCAGATAGCGATTTAAAAAGTTATCAAGAAATTTTAAGTGAAGTTGGAGATCCAAATAAAGCATTAGAATTAACCGGTGCCCAATTAAAATCAAAAACTGGAATTGCGATGCGTGGTACTGATCAGGAAATGCCAATTTGGAGTTTAGCAAAAATTGCAGGTCTTGACCTTGATAACGATATTAACATGATCGATATGCAACCAGACGAAGGCGTCACTGCTTTTATTGCTGGGACTGGAGATTTCTTTGCTGGAGGTATTCCTCAAAGAATGGCAGCGTTGAAGAATGGCATGAAAGAGATGATCACTGTAGCTGACATTGGAGGTGGTGTTGTTTGTGCTCCCATGATGGCCGTAACAAAAAAATACGCTGAAGAAAATTGGGATACCTTAGTAAAACTTTTCCATATTTATATAAAGACCTGCCAATATATGAGCGTACATTTGAATGAAGCTGCAGAGTTTATTTCTGGAGAGCTAAACAAAAATACCGCTGCTGGAATGACACCCCAAGATTTTATTGATATTTTCGATAAGTGGCAAGCTTTCCCCTCGAGCTTAGTTGAATGGGGATACTGGATTGGACCAATTGAAGGTAATCTTGGCGTTGAAAGCTCCTGGTTAACAGGGAAACTCCCAAGATATTCACAAACTGAAAGATGGGAGAAAGTAAATGATTATTTAATTGAAAGAGGAATGATCCAGGAAAGAGTACCAATTGAAGGTCACTTTATTTATGATCAACTATTTCTTGATGTTTTAGATAAATATGGACCTAAAGGATAAGAAAAAGAATAGTAATAAATAATATACGAGGGATAACATTGACATTGATGTTATCCCTCAAAAAAACATAAATTCTTTAGGAGGCAACCAAATGTCTTTGAGGATTCATGGTTTTAACACAGTTCATATGGATATCGTAGGATTAGAAGTTATGTTGCTGCACTCAGGTATTAATGCCAAAATTCCAAGAGAAAATCTTCTTCCTCCAACTTATAGAGAAAAAGTTGTTTTGCCAAACGGAATGAGCGGTGAGGGATGTAGTAATCCTGCTCCAATATGGTACATTGAAGGAGCAAAATCAAGAATTTTGGTTGAAGCAGGGATTAGCGAAGAAAATGTCAAAGAATGCAACACTGCTTTTAGTAAATACAACGATCCCCAATTTTATATCAAGAAACCAGAACATGATATCAATAAATTTTTAGCTAGATTCAATGTTACTCCCGAAGATATTGATATCGTCATTTTAACCCATTTACACCTGGATCACTTTGCCAATGCTAGCGCTTATAAAAATGCAACGTTCATTGTCCAGGATGAAGAAATACCATTGGCGTTAACCCCTCCAGCTTATGGGACCTTTGATTTTTATTACCCCGAATTTTCTCATCACGTTCTAAGCATCATAGACAAAATTGAAGCTATAAATGGTGATATGGTTATTGAGCCAGGCATAGAAATTTGGAAGCTCGGTGGGCATACTCCCGGTTTGATGGCAGTTGCCATTGAGACAAAAGATGGTTTGGCCGTTTTAACCAGCGATTCTTGTCTTACTTATAAAAACTTTGAATATAAATGGCCAATGGGTTGTTTCTTTAATTTAAAAGACGTGCTAGAAGGATACAAAAGAATTGAAAAATATGCTGATATTGTCATTCCTCAACATGATTATTCTTTCTGGGAAAAATATCCTAATGGAATCGTAGGCTAAAATGTCACCAGCTATCGCAGAAAAAAAATCAATAATAAAAATTGAATCGTTATATAAAAACTTTCAGGGTGATTTTGGAGAAGTAAGAGCACTTGAGAATATTAATTTAGAAGTTTCTGATGGTGAATTTATCTGTTTGATGGGTCCCTCTGGCTGTGGAAAATCAACTCTTATTTTCATTATATCTTCATTACTTTCTCATGATACCGGAAGAGTTTTAATCAATGGTACCGAACCGATAAATCCAGGTGCAGATAGAGCCGTTGTTTTTCAAAGTGATGCAGTATTCCCATGGATGACAGTTAGACAAAATATAAGTTATGGACTTAAAGTCGCAGGAAAAAGCAAAAAAGAAATTGATGACACAGTAAGCTATTTTATAAATCTTGTACACTTGGAAGGTTTTGAAGATGCATGGCCTAAACAGTTATCAGGTGGCATGAGAAAAAGAGTAGACTTAGCCAGGGCTTATGCGAATGATCCAGCAATATTATTAATGGATGAACCTTTTGGCGCCTTGGATATCCTTACCAAAGAACAACTTCAACTGGAATTGCAGCGTCTATGGATTCAAAAACCAAAAACCATTATGTTTGTTACTCATGATATTGAAGAGGCTCTCTTTCTTGGAGATAGAGTTATTATTATGAGTCCAAGACCGGGGAAGATTGATTATATTCAAAACATTGAATTCGAGAGACCGAGGCCCATTGGACTAAAAACTTCTGATGAATTTGTCAAACTTAGAAAAAAAATGATTGATCATTTTCAAGATCATACCTAAGTTGTCCTTAGGTTCCGAAATGAGATAAATTGGTAAAAGAAAAAATTCTCAAAGTGTTTAATTGAAGCCAAAATTTAAGGTGGCATTTCTTTGGATAAGAGCAATCTTATGAATAACCAATAAAATGCCACCTTTGAATCGCTGCTGCATAGGTGAGTATATCGAAATCCAATTGAATTCATAATTTAATCAAGTATATTACGGGAGAAAAGAAAATGAGTTTGAGTTCACAGTCCATAAAGGGTGGAATACAGAAAAAAGAAAGTAAAAAAAGAACAAACGGCTGGATACCTGCATTAGTATCTTTTGCTATATTTATTATATGTTGGTATTTTTTAACCAAATATTTTATTCCACCAATTAAATTCCCAACACCATTAATGGTCATTAATGCTTTTTATGAGCTTCGTTTTACAGTTCTTAACCATATTGGCGCCACTATGTTTAGAGTTTTAACTGGATTTTTGGTTGGAAGCATTGCTGGTATTGGCTTTGGTTTATTTATGGGTTTAAATCCTTCTGTTAATAAATATTTAAATCCATTGGTTGAGTCATCAAGACCTGTACCACCAATTGCTACCATACCTTTCTTTATACTTTGGTTTGGGATTGGAGATTTAGGGAAAATTTTATTGATTATAGTTGGTTGCGCTTTGGTCATGATTGTAAATACTGTTGAAGCAATCCGAAATGTACCCCCGATTTACGTAAAAGCGGCTCAAACCTTAGGCGCAAGAAACAATTCAATTTATAAAACTATTATTATGCCTGCTATTATCCCACATATTATTGCTGGATTAAGAGTTGCATCTGCCCTCTCCTTTTCATTAGCAATTGCAGCAGAATATATGGGAGCCCAGTCAGGTATTGGGTATGTTGTTATGTTAGCGAGAAGAACTTTGAAAACAGAAAACATCATGCTTGGTATATTGCTTTTAGGAATATTATCTTCTCTGTTGGATACAGGGATAAGATTAGTCGGGAATTATTTAACCAGATGGTCAGAACGATTACCATCTTAATGAACTTTTCTCATTCCTATTATGGACAAGATGATGGGAAGGAGAAAAGCTAGGTTAGTTCTTTCCAATAAATACTTTATGATTTATATCAAATTTTAGTTTTTGTTTAGCACTAATTAAATCATTAATTTCAGAAACAAATTAAACCCGATTTTTTAAAAATAATGTTACGTTTTGAGTTCTGCTTAGAATTTAGATTGCCAATGTTTTTAGAACCAGATTTATATCACCAGAAATATTCAAATAACCATGAATAAGTCTCTCCCTTTGGTAAAATGAAGATGGAATGAGATGTATTTATTATCTCTTTAACATTATTCTTTATCACCCCTACCAAAGTGGAGAGCATTTTTTATTTCAAATTAATTCTCACCCATACTAATTAGTTTTTTTCTTCCTCTCCATTGTGGAGTAGAATCACAGTGAGGGTGCAAGTATTTCTTTCTTATCTATCTAAAATCAAAGAGAATCATCTAAAATTTAAATTCCTCTATCTTTAAGTATTCTTTGGAAAAAAAGAGAAAACCAAACATTTTCCTTTTTTTTGAAACATAAGAAATAAAAATCAAAGCCTTATCACGAGGGTTTTGCGAATACAATAACTGTAGGAACATGCTGGAAGAACCACAATCCCATTTCAATTAGCAAATATGTCTTGGTACTATAAAAACCAGGGTGGCATTTCAAGAGCCCGAGTGATGAGCCCAGTTTCCTGGATAACGAACCCCGCTAGCTACATCCCCGTCTCAAACAGCATACACATTTTAACCAGAGATGCCCCATTATCCTCTTTAAATTGTATAATAGACCCCCGGGGATTTCGTTAGAGTTCCTCTAATAACTTTCTAAACTGTTCAGGT
>NZ_DAOLQM010000094.1:0-6398 GCF_035418125.1 Atribacter sp.
CCAACAAGCTCAACAATTCTTTTCATTACACCCGGATAGGCATAAATCCAAAAACTGGAGGTATCAATGAGTAAATTCGGAAGATTCATTTGGGCTGCTTCTTCTAACCCAGAATAATTTATATAGTAAGGATACAAGGGGTTTTGATACAACCCAGCTAAATGAGCAGAAATGAATGTCGCCTGGGAATATTTTGAAGCCAACTCACCAAGAGTTCCAATCCTGGAAAAACCGGTCCCGGCCATGCAGGAAGTATGAAACAAAATGAGGGAGGTATGATCAACGACTCTTCTCACCAAATCTTTTCCCATTGGTGAAGATAGGTCATAACCATGATAGTCAGGATGTATTTTACATCCTACAATTTTTCTCTCTCTTCCTATGTATTCAAGATAACGAAAAGATTCGGGGAAAAAAGGATTGATCACCATATAGCCCCAAAGGTTGTCAAATTCTCGAACTGCTTCTAAAACTTCATTGTTTCCTTGGCAGGTATCATACATGATGCTCATTGCCGAAGAGACAAAACAATGATCAACACCGGCTTTTTGGGTCATTTCACTGACTTGCTTTGCATTGGCTGTCCAATTGGGGTGCAAGTTAACCGAACCAATATGTCCATGAACGTCAATTTTCATCTTCTCACCTTCAGACATTAAGTTCTAAATTTTAAACTTTTAAATCAATTGTTAATTACTATAAATTTAAAACTTTTAGGTTGTTGGCGGTTTTGGGTGCATATCAAGGGGAAAATAAGCGATGTCTTTGCATAATCCAGTGCTTTTCGAATACTCATTTCACAATCTTGAAATAAGGACCCAATATCATTTAGTTGGAGATGACTCATCGAAATTTTCTTATTCAGATTATTTTAACGTTAAAATGATAGCACAAATAAATTTTTTGTGTCAAGAGATATTACAATCTTCTCTGATCTGTAAAATATTGGAAAGATTGAAAGGCGTTCAAATCAAAATGCATAATGGAGACCCTCCTTAAATACCCCTTCAACGGGGAAATGTATTGAACAATTCCCCTCCTTGCCCTCTCAGCCTTTATAACGCCCGATTAATGAAGCGACCTGCCATGGCAGGTCGCTTCATGAGGTTTTTTATCCTTAGCTGGTGCAACGAAAGTGGCATGAAGGACTTTTCATGATAAATTTTTTTCCATGACTCGAAAATATTTGGATAAATAGGGTTTTCTTTCGCCAGTAAGGGAAAATCCCATCTTTTTCCAGAAATAAAAGCCTTGCATATTTCCTTCCAAAACCCCCAAGCGAATTTTCATCATAGAATTTTTTAATATTTCCTTTTCTACCATGAAATAAGCTTCTTTCCCCAAACCACAATTACGGTAGTTCGGATCGAGCATAAACAATCCAATGCATGCGCTGTTAGAATCTGGATAATAAAAGAGCAAGTCAACCACGCCAATAAGCTGACGGTTATTTGCTAAATATATCCCGTAGATCCTTTTCGAAGAAATATCATAACCTTCCGGATGATCATAAAATATTTTCTCAGCTGAATCTGGTTCAACCGGATGCTCATCTTGGAAAGTCAAAAATTCAGCACATTTATTGATTAAAAATTGCAGATTTGGTATGCCTCTTTTATTTATGATTTCTAAGTATACTTTCAATTCTTCATATCTAACCTCTCTTTGACACGGCCAGGAATAATTGAGTTATCCACTCCTAATAATTCGACATATTTTTGATAATATTTACGAGCTTCTTCCGGTTCTCCTAAGTTCCAGCAGACATCACCAAATTACCTTTTTTCACGAGTCACTCTTTGCCTTTCCCAGCATTTCCTGAGCCCAGCGCTGGGCTTTTTCCTTGGCTCCATTTGGATCGTTTTTTAAAGGTTCTTGAAATTCGATCTCTCCTAAAAATTGATTTCCTTTTAATACCTTTTTAAAATTATCAAAAGTTTTCCCAGCTTTCCCTCCACAACAAGCAAAGAAGGCTATTTTTTTCTTTTTGAGTTCAGTAGTAGTAAAAAGAGTCCGAAATGCCGGCGCATAACTCCCTGCCCATACTGGAGTTCCAAAATAGATCAGGTGGTAATCCCGAAGATCTTTTCCCAGAGGAAGAAGGGGAGGTCGGCTGCGAAAAATGACCTGCATGCCGCCGACAAAATATTTTAAAAAACCTTTGTATTTATAGGGACTTTTTATTCTCAATTCTAATAGGTCTGCATCAATTTTTTGCTGAATCGCTTTTGCGATATGACGAGTATTTCCATCCAAGGAATAAAAGCAAACTAAAGTCTTAATTTTTGTTGAAGCCATTAAACTTTTTCCCTCCTGATTAGCAGTTATTTCTCTTGATTTTTATCATCTCTTTTTTCTTCAATATTCTCTTCCCCAATCCTTACAATTTCAAACTTCACTTTGGTTAAAAGAGCTGCCATTGCCCCCAGCGCCGCCAGAATCGGAGCAACTAGGGTTACTATTCCACCGGCAACAACTCCAGTGGTTAAGGGTACTTCTAAAAGAAGGTCGCCATTTTCTTTTTTAATAATTAAACGCCGGACATTCCCTTCCTGAATAAGCTCTTTTATTTTTTCAATTATGTCGCGGGCATTGACTTCAATTTCCTCGGTCCAGGTATTTCGGTTAGTCATCATTTTTCCTCCTTCATTTCAAATAAATTTAATCTATGAATCTCATTTCAAATGCTGTTTTTGTAAATAGATTGATAACCTCATCTTTTAGATTCTTTCTTTACAAAAATTTTAAAGGATGAGATTCTCACGTCGTCAGGTAAAAGACACCAGATTCCTCAGAATGACAAATTAAAAAATGCCGTCATCTTGAGCATTACTTTCCCGAGTACGATTCTCATTCTTTTTGAAATTTTCATTCTCCCCCTCGCCCCTCTCCCCTGATTGAAGACCTCACTTCTTCGCTTTCCTCTCCCCTGATTGAAGACCTCACTTCTTCGCTTTCCTCTCCCCTGGTGGGAGAGGATGAAGGTGAGGGGGAAACCTGAGCACCTCTACCAAGTTCATTTTCAAAAAACCTAACCTGGATCTAAATCTGAACTTTCACCCTCATCCCGACCTTCTCCCATCAAGGGAGAAGGAATCAAAAAGTCGCTCTTCGGCGTTTTCCGCCAATACTACCTCGCCCCCTAAGTCTTTATCACGCCCGATTAATGAAGCGACCTGCCATGGCAGGTCAAATCTTGGGCTTTCATCCTCACCTGATGCTATGAAATGGCATGAAGGTCATTTCTAAAAAAAGGTATTAAGCATTATCCCACTCTTTCAAGAATTTCTGGACCATCGTTTTTGGGATTGTTAACTAATTTTGATATGGGATAGGCTTGCATTTTAATTTCGGGATAGGGCGCTAAAAGCGGAATAATTTGAGATATATCAGTAGATGGATAAAGCCATATATCGTAAACACTCTCAGGCATAATAACTGGCATACGGTCATGGATTGGGCGGACCAGTTCATTTGCTTCAGTGGTTAATATGGTAAATGTTTCCAAGAAATTATTATCGTGTACCCATCGCTCCCATAATCCTGCAAAAGCAAAGGTTTTCATTTCTTTCATTCCAATAAAATAGGGATTTTTGGTAGTTCCTTCCCGTTTCCATTCAAAAAAACCACTGGCGGGTATCAGCGCTCTTCTCCTCTGGAAGGCGCTGCGAAACGAGGGTTTTTCTTGAATGGTCTCGGAACGGGCGTTAATCATTCGGTCTCCGATAGAAGGATCTTTGGCCCAGGAAGGTACTAATCCCCATTTCATGCTGGATAGCTTTTTCTTATTATCCTTTTCCAAATAAGTGATTACCGGCACGGTTTGACTAGGAGCAATATTATACCGGGGGTTGAACTCTTCATCCAATCTCAACCCAAAAATTTTTTCTAATTCTGCCGGTGTAATAATCAAGGCAAATCGTCCACACATATAATTATTATACCGAAGCTTTAAAATATATAAAAGGGATATGCCGCTATACCAAGTAACCAAACCTCTTTATCTTGACCTCCTCCCCTGGCTTTCCATCATTTCCAAGTTTGCAAAAAAATGAAAATATGGCACAATAATAAATATCAATATAATAGGAGGGACATAAATGTTTAAAAAGCTCTCTGTTTTTTCTCTTCTTTTAGTGTTGGTTTTAGTTATGGGAACGGTGGTTTTTGCTCAAGAAAAAGAAGCTGGAGAATTGTATTTTCGCTTTGTAACCCACGGAGGAGACGATCCCTTTTGGGCGGTAGTCGTCAAGGGAGCCCAGGATGCAGCTAAACTACTCAACTGCAAGGTGGATTTCGATTTGGTTGGTGGAGACCTTGCCCTGCAACAAAAAAGAATGCAAGAAGCAATAGCAATGAATGTCGATGGAATTGCCCTAGTTATTAATGATGATACGGTTTGGGATAAATTAGTGGTAGATGCTTTAGCCAAGGGTATTCCAGTAGTAGCCATCGATAATGACGATACCGAGGGTGATAGAGGAAACTCGCGCTTAACTTATATTGGGCAGGATGAATTCAAAGCTGGTTATGATTTGGCAATGCGGCTCTTTGAGGAAGGGAAAAAGAAAGGATTAGACCTCAGCCAAGCTCATGTAGCGATGTCAGTTGAAGTTCCAGGAGCGATGTATGGTGTTGTTCGTTCCGATGGTGTTAAAAAAGCTATGGAAGAATTCGGTATCACTTCATCGGAGATCATCGATGCCGGTGGTTTGGAAATGACTACCGTTGAGCAAAGACTGACCTCTTATCTCATTTCCCATCCTGAAGCAACCTTTATAATCGGCTTGGGTGGAATTGTAACCGATCGATTAACCGATGCCCTGAAAGCGGTTGGAAGACAGGCTGGTGAAGTTATCGCTGGAGGTTTCGATATGACTCCGGGAACGCTAGTTGGATTAAAAGAAGGTTACATGACCGCTGCGATTGATTCACAGCAATATCTAGCTGGTTTCTACGGGGTGTTGGTCCTCTATCATTACAAACTTTACGGTTTCCTTCCAACCGTGAAAACCGGTGGATTCCTGATCGATAGCCCGGAAAAAATTGAACAAATTGAGGTTCTTTCTAAAGATTATATCCGGTAAATACTTAATCATTGCAAAAAACCGCGGTTTAAGAAAGGTTTCCCCCTTAACCGCGGTTTTTTTTATTTATTGATTATTGGGAAGGTTTTCCCACCGCCATCAATACAACTGGTTCAATGTTTTCTTCATTCAGAACCTCGATTATTTTTTCTTGGTTGTACATACCAATAACATAGCTTCCCAATCCACGATCTACGGCCATCAAACTGATATTTTGAACCACCTCACCGGCTTCAAAGTAAGCGAATTTATCATTCATTCGGGAAGACTTATCCCGATGAAAAACGATTAAAAAAACCATCGATGCATTCTGCACTGCTCTTTGATTGGTTATTTTGGTTAATGCCTCAGTCACATTGACGCTTGGAATTTCTTGGAGGGCATGTTTTTCCGGCAAGTACAGGTAAATATTGGATGGGAGGTTTTCAACCTGTAAGGCAAATACATACACATCGATGGGATAGATTCCCATGGCTGAAGGAATGGTTCGGGTAGCATGAGAAACGCTATCAACCTGGGGGCTTTTTATTCCACTTCCCGCCCAGAGAACCAGAGCCAGATCCTTCAGCGCTACTGGTTCAGTTGCATACTGTCTTTCCGCCTTTCGTTCAATTATGGCTGAGATCAAATCATTATCATTGTACTCAATCTGGGGAAGAGTGACGAGCTCATTTCCATTTGCTAAAAAGCTCATGAACATCACCAACAAGGCTATCAAGGAAACTATCCAGACAAAAGAGAAAAGTTTGGTTCTTGGATACACCATAGTTAAACCTCCTGTGATTTTAAATCAATCAGATTTATCGATAATTCTTCCATTGAGATCAACCGGAACCGCACCATTAGCGATAAATAAACGATTGGCGCTTTTTTCATTTTCTTCGGGATATCTGACAAAAAAGGTTTTATTTTGCCTCAATCCTCTCAGGATCCACCTCCATATTTGCCTTTTCTCAAGAGCGTCAGCAATGTAGATGTCCTTAGCCAATCCATATTGTAACAAATCCCGCTGCAGAGCCCATTTCTTTCCGTTGTTGTTTTTTGGAAAGATAGTACTGAGGAATAGCACTTGGTCATTTATGAGATATTGATCGAAATCATCCAGCGGTCTTTTTAAAGAAAGCACTCCCTGGTCCAAAATGACTAAAGATCGCCCTCCAAATTGGAGACATAAATTGAGAATATAACGATGATAACCAGGTTCAATGCTGGTTATCATCGTTATCTCTTCTTGAACGAAACGGCGTATGAGGTTCTGGATAAATATGAGCCCGTTTCCAGAACCGCGGTTCGAACCTAAAATACACGCTG
>NZ_DAOLQM010000094.1:6498-7580 GCF_035418125.1 Atribacter sp.
AATAATCGGTCAAAAAAATCATTGATTTTTTCTCTGCTCCAATTTGTAAGGTGAGCAATTGCCACCCAATAGGCAGCTTCTTGAGCAAGAACAATCATATCAATGACCTCGTTTTTTTTTTATTATAATAATTGTCTGCCTCTTTTTTCTTTAGAAATAGTGTAATTTCTTAAATCCTCGAATACTGGCTCGATAATTCTCTTCGCTCATTCCAATCGAATGATATTCTTCAGCATAACCAATCAACCCTCCATTGAACCTCCCCAGGTGTTCAAATAAGTATTCAGTATATTGTTCTATTTCTTGAGGGTTTCCAGATATACCAGTAGTTTGATAACTCACTGGGCAACAAAAACAAACCTTCCCTCCAAAATCTCTTCCTAACTTCGGAATCTCATAGAGATTCGGTTGGCTGATATTGAGAATATCGACTCCAATCTCGATAAAATCTGAAATGATTGGGTAAATATATCCACAAGAATGGAAATAGACATACATTCCTTGCTGATGAACTAAATCAAACTGTTTTCGGTATCGTGGTTTGAATATTTTCCTCCAATGATCAGGAGAAACCATCAAACCATTTTGTGAGCCCCAATCATCCAAAAAAGCGATAGCATCCACATCAAAATACGAGGTTTCTCTTATCAGACTTTCTTCAAAATTAAATACCACATCGATCAATCGTTCCAACTGCTGCGATTTAGTCGATAAATGAATCAACACCTCTTCAAAGTGAGCTAAAAAAGTCATCGTGGTAAAACCCGACAAAGCCAAACTGGCCATGAGAAATTTCTCCGGATAAGTCTCTTTCTTTTTTAAGAGTTCATCAAATCGACCGGGTAAGTCTAAGGATGGTGGTTTAAGTTTATCAATTTCGTTCCAATCTTTTATCAAGGGCTCTCGCGGTTGGCCCATGGTCTCATCTTTTCTCGACCAATAAAATCCCCATTCTGAATAGTCTCGATTTTCTCCTAAAAAATGTTTCTGAATTTCACCGTAGACAATATCCGATTGATCAAAGTCTTGATTCCAGATGATTAAAGGAACATAGTCGGGATGATCTCTTCGTATAGCTCGAA
>NZ_DAOLQM010000095.1:0-7561 GCF_035418125.1 Atribacter sp.
AAACCCGGTTCCACCATGGCAAAACCAAGATTCATAAAAAATACCAACATTGAAGTAATGATTACCCAAAGAGTATCCAATATCACCTTGTAGTCCATTCTTGAACCCCCTGACAACGTCTAAAATAATGGATATATGGTAGGTAAATAATCTCTCCGTTGAAACAACAAAGGAACAAATCAATCACTGCAGCGTGAGATGATCTTTCTTCAGGGCCATGAAGAAAAGAAGGCGTTAATCGGGTAACACTCCGTTGTATTACCTTGGTAAAACCGATAAAATAAAAAAAGCTCTTCCCACAACATCGTGGGAAGAGCTTCATTGCTATGATACAATTTCTACCATATTCAATGAATTCATGTCAAGAAGTTGAATAATAGAAACAAATCAATACCAAAAATTTTTTTTAATCTTAAAAAACCAATACCCATTAAATCATCGATAAAAAATTGCTCAGATTCTTGACAATTACTCCTTACTACTATATAAGAGTGAATAAAATCTTTTTATAGTGAAAACGGGCTAGGGCAGATTTTTCACTCTTTTCTTTTGAAATCCTAATATTATATTCAGCCCATAATCGTCGAAATGAATCACTCCAAACCGAATCCGTGGAACCGAAATAAAATTTTTTAGCTCCAATACCAGCGTTACCCACCACCTATATATAAAATTAAAACAAAATAGGGGGCACACAGTGAAAATATCCCAAAAAGTCAATCAAATTGAACCGTCGGCAACTCTTGCTATATCAGCTCGAGCAAAAACCATGAAGAAAAACGGATTGAACGTTCTATCCTTTAGTGCTGGAGAACCTGATTTTGATACCCCTCAATGTATTAAGGATGCCGCAAAGTTAGCTATTGATCAGGGATTTACCAAATATACTCCGACATCGGGAATCATCGAATTGAAAGAAGCGATTTGCTATAAATTAAATAAAGAGAATGGTCTTGCCTACCATCCTGACGAAGTGATTGTTTCCTGTGGAGCCAAACATTCACTTTTTAATGCTATCCTGACCCTTTGTGATACCGACGATGAAGTTCTTCTTCCTGTTCCCTTTTGGGTGACTTACGTCGAACAAATCCGTTTGGCAGGAGGGAAACCCGTTTTTATTCATTGCGATCCCAAAACACTTCGGATAAGTTGGGAAGATATCCTTAGCAAAATTACTAATAAAACCAAGTTATTTATCTTAAATAATCCTTCTAACCCGAGCGGAATAGTTTGGGATATTGAAATTTTGAAGAAAATTGCCGATCTTGCTGTTGAAAAAGATATCATAATAATTTCCGATGAGATATATGAAAATTTGATATACGATGGAGCTCAGGTTAAAAGTATAGCTTCCTTTTCTCCAGAAGCTCAAACGCAAACCATCATTATCAACGGTGTTTCTAAGACTTTCTCCATGACCGGATGGAGAATTGGTTACACAGCCGGCCCAAAAGCAGCAATACAAGCCATGGGACGTTTGCAAGATCACTCCACATCCAATCCGACCTCTATTAGTCAAAAGGCTGCCTTAGCTGCTTTGCAATGTGATCAGCAAATAGTACAGAATATGGTAAAAACATTTAATCAAAGAAGATTGTTGATGATTCAACTTTTAAATGAAATTCCTGATATAACTTTTCCAGTTCCTCAAGGTGCTTTCTATGTTTTTGCCGACTTTTCCTCTTATCTTGGAAGATACTTTGAGAATCAACGAATCGACACTTCACAACAACTTACCGAGATCCTTTTAGAAAAAGCCCTCATTGCTGCTGTGCCTGGTAGTGCTTTTGGAATGGAAGGATATCTGCGTTTTTCTTATGCCACTTCAGAAGAAAGCATAGAAAAAGGAATGACTCAACTGAAAAACTTTTTACAAAACATTACTTAAAGGGGGTATCGACGACATGCCAAAAATCTTTTTACTTGATGTAACCAATCGTGATGGGGTGCAAACCGCGCATTTAGGTTTAGCCAAAATAGAAAAAACTATTGTCAACATGTATCTTAATGAGATGGGTGTTACCCAAAGTGAATTTGGTTTCCCAACCACCCATCATGAAACCAATTATTTGAATGCCAATCTTGAATTGGCTGATATGGGAGTTTTATGCCCGATCCGTTTAAGTGGATGGCTTCGGGCGGTCAAAAAAGATGTAGAGGTGGCATATCAACTGGTTCCAAAGTTAAAATATCTCAACTTATCCATTTCCACATCGGAACAAATGCTTTCAGGAAAATTCCAAGGACGAATGACTCGTGATGATGTTATTCATTCTATGACAGAAGCGACCCAAGCTGCATTACAGTTGGGTGCGGTTGGGGTGGGGGTGAATGCTGAAGATGCTTCACGGGCTGACGTCGAATTCCTTATTGATTTTGCCTTAGCAGGGAAGGAAGCCGGAGCTGAGAGATTTCGTTATTGTGACACTCTCGGCTATGACAGCCCTTTTAGTATTTATGATAGAATTTTTAAGATTGCCGAAGCCTCAAAAATGCCTATTGAACTTCATTGCCATAACGATTTGGGAATGGCAGTCGCCAATTCGATCAGTGGCGCCAAAGCAGCAATTGATGCTGGATGTGATGTCTATATTAACACAACAATTAATGGAATTGGAGAGCGATCTGGCAATGCTGATCTGATTACTGTCATTTTGGCGATTAAATATGCCAACTATTTTGACAATGAGAATTACTCGTTTCTTGAAAATGTAAATCTCAAAGCCGCTTGGAAAACCTGTAAATACGCTTCTTATGCTTTTAAAGTTCCCATTCCAATAACTCAACCAGGAGTAGGAGCCAATGCTTTTGCTCATGCTTCTGGTATTCATGCTGATGGAGTCATCAAAGATCGGAAAAATTATGAGCTTTATGATTATGAAGAATTAGGGCGTGGGGAGCCGGAGCTGATTGTAACTGGTCGCCAAATCGTTGTGGGTGAATATAGTGGTATACGTGGTTTTCGTAATGTTTATGATAATTTGGAAGTTGAATTCAAAAACGAGGAAGAGGCTAGAAAAATTCTCGAGCTTACTCGATTTGCTAATGTTGAAAAACAAAAACCCCTGGTTGAAGAAGAACTGTTGTTTATAGCTTCCTATCCAGAACAAGCAAGAAAAATTCTCACCCTGACTCCCTAAAAACTAATTTGAGCGGGGTTAAATCCCCGCTCTTTTTTTTAAATCCATCCACTTGTATTTTCAGCTCTATACTCGTATTATATATCCGTTTGCATAATTACCAAATTTTTTCTCTTTTAAGGAAGGAGTAATCACAATTGCCACTGGTTTCAACGAAATATCTTATTGAATTAGCGGAAAAAAAGGAATTTGCACTTCCTGCTTTTAACTCTCCCCATTTAGAATTCATGACTTGGATATTAGAAGAGGCGGAAAAATTAAATTCTCCGGTCATCATTCAGTTCGCTCCAGTAGAATATTATTTTTTAGATATTGCCGCTCTTTCTGATGCCCTTCATGCTCTTTCTCGAAAGTTTTCAGTCCCATTTTCTCTTCATCTCGACCATAGTCATGAAATTAAAGAAGTCATGGACGCCATATTAAATCACTTTTCTTCGGTAATGATCGATGGGTCAAGACACTCAATTGAGAAAAATATCGAGATTACCAAAAAAGTGGTTGAAATTTCTCATCTTGCTGAGGTGATTGTTGAAGGAGAAATTGGCCGAGTAGGGGGACTGGAAGGAGATGAACAATGGGAAGTCGATCCCGAATCTGACGATTTCTTCACTCTTCCTGAAGAGGCTGCCTTTTTTGCCAATAAAACTGGCGTTGATTTGTTAGCGGTTGCGGTTGGAACCCGTCATGGACTTTATAATGGCATGGTACCCCGACTACAATTTGATCGTATTCGTGAAATAAAAAAACAGACGCATTTACCCTTAGTTATCCATGGTGGAAGTGGGACTCCAGTTGATCAGCTTCAACAAGCAGTCCGTGCCGGAGTGAGAAAAATCAACTTCAGCACTACGTTGCGCGTGGCTTTCTTAAAAAGCATTCGCGAGTATACCGATCATCATCCTGATGAACTCTTTTTACCCAAAATATTCCGGGACATTTCTCCTAGTTTAAAAGCCGCTGCTCGAGAATGTATGGAATCTTCCTTGTCAGTCGGGAAGGCATAACTTCAGAATAGATTCTAACTTTATGTGACAAAAAAGACAAAAGATGAGATTCTCACGTCGCACAATACGTTCCTTAGAATGACGACTAGAAATGCCCCTCCAACGGAGGGGCATCACGGAGAAACGGGGTTGGTTGCACTTTTAAATATTACATTTATTTTACTGTTCATTTATCACAAATTACAATTTTATAGGATGAATTATGCTGATCATCGTTCATAGTCTTTGGGGTTTAACATTAGCAACTCAAACTCAAAATATTTACCTTTTACTTTTAGGAGGGGCAGGGGGGCACATTCTCCTCGATGCAATCCCTCATCGAGACTTGACCACCGTCGGTCAAGTGATAATTGATATAATAATTGCAGCGACTTTTTCTCTTTTTTGCCTGAAGATATTTTCTCTTCCTTTTGTTTTTGCCTGGTCAGTTCTTTTTTCAACTCTCCCCGACGTCGAAGTTGCATTTCGATATTTTAGTAAATGGAAAGGAGTTTATTTTCCCTCTCATTTACCGTCCTGGCATGGAACTCTTAATTCTCATCTAGGAATTTTAATGAATCTTTTTATTGGATTGGTTCTCCTAATGGTTTTTCTCATCAATATCAAAAAAGTACTCTAATTGGCTTCCACTTTTTTAAAAACGGATTCTTGTCTCCAATCTTTTCCTGCTTTGATAAACGCATCAATATTTTCAAGAGGAACATCCTGAGGAAGATCACACCCGGTGCTAAGAACAAAAGGGGGGTGGCTTTTTGTTTTTTCTAATATTTCCATGGTTTGAATATAAACCTCATTCGGATTGGCAGTAAGCATTTCTATCGGGCTCAAATTACCAATCAACATTACTTGTGGTCCAACGATTTCTGCTGCTTTTTTGAGATCAACCATACTATCTAAACTTAAACCTGCTACTCCTGTATCAGCCATTACTTTTAACAAATGGGTACTATCACCACAAACATGGAGAATAACCTCAATATCATCGAAGATTCCTACCATTTCCCGATATAGACTGGTCAAGTTTTGACGGAATTGATCCGGCCCAAAAATGACTGCCGTTGGTTCTAATACCATTATCATATCAGCACCAGCGTCCCTGAGAGCCTGTGTATATCTCATTACAACTTGATAAGAAAACTCGACAGTTTCACGAAACAGTTCTGGTTCAATCAGGCTTTTAATCGCTAATTCATTAGCTCCAATAAGTAAACCCGCCAGGGTAAGCGGTCCAATGACATAAGCTCCTACCGGGCAGGGGAATGCACTCCGCATATGATGGAGTGTTTCAATAAATACTGAAACGCGACCATCGCCTAAAATATCTATTTTACGAAATCCTCTTAAATCTTCATGGGTTTTTACCGGATGATCTTCAACCGATGGAGTTTCTTCTAAGGGAAAACGGACCGCCAATCCTAATGCGCTGGCTTCAACAGAAAGATCCATCATAAAAAACATGGAATCGGGTTGAAAACGATCATAAAGTCGGCTGAGTGATTGAAACTGTACGATATGATTAAACTGATTTTGTTTTATATTAGTTTTAGTTAATTGGAGACCTGGATAACCCATTAAAGGAACAATAGGTCTCCTTCCTTGCTCGTAAAGTGTTTTCGCTAACGATGAAAGAGAGAACCGTTCCTGCATCCTTTTTGACATCATCATCACCTCATATATATAAAACAATAAACTATGTTTATACTATATACTCGGCTCATGATTTTGTCAATAATTATATAAAATATTTATATAATTACTATAGGTGCTTTATAAAGGTTATTTTATCTATTTATTTTAAATATGACCGATTTTATAATCAGTATATATTTATTATTCATTTATATATAACAATTGAGTTAAAAATTCTTTTCCATATACTTCATAATTTCTGCCAAAGCTTTGGTTCGGTTTTCTCCATTCCCGTTCGGGTTATCTTCGTCAAGACATTCCTCCAGGTATTTTTTTAAAATTTCAGTGTGAGAACGGCGGAGTAAAGAAATAGTCGCTAATATTTGTTTCAAAATATCAACATGAGCTGCGTCGTCATGAATAAGACGAATAACAGCATCCAGTTGCCCTCGTGCGTTATTTAATAACTTTAAGCTTTTATTGGGTGTAGTTTTGCGTCTTCTCATATTATTTTCACCCAAATTTTCCGAGAACGAGGACCATCAAATTCACAGAAAAATACTCCTTGCCAAGTCCCGAGCATTAAATCGCCCTCCTTTATTATTACCAGCGCTGAAGACCCCAATAACGAGGCTTTAATGTGGGCTGGAGAATTTCCTTCTTGATGTAAATATTCAAAACGATCGGGGATCATAACATTTAACATCCTTACGATATCATTCACTACATCGGGATCGGCGCTTTCATTTATAGTTATTCCTGCAGTTGTATGGGGAACCTGAATAATTACGATACCATCTTTTGTCCCCGATTTTTCTACTGCTTCGCGTAATATTCTTGTTATAGAAATAAACTCTTCTTGCTTTCTGGTTTGTAATTGAATTTCGGTAAACACTCTTTGCTTCTCCTTCCCTTTATTTCATTTTATAGACGCTTCTGGTTTCCATTCAGGAGTTATATTTAAGAAGAGTCATTCTAAAATAACAGTAACTCAGAAAAAGATGAGTCAAAAAGTCCATTTTTGTTTACAATCAACCACGAGACCCTTTACAACCTAATCCTCTCGAAAAAGAATTAAAACATGAAGGAAGGGCTGCTTAGAGGAAAAGAGCTCATACACAAAAAAAACAAAGCGATCTCTAAAACTAACCGATTTAATGCCTGATAATATATTTTTTGGTTGAACTGCCATTTTTTAAGTCAGAACAGTTTGAAAGCGAGTTTTCCCTGTTTTTTTGCTAATCGGTTTCTTGACTTGGTCTACAAGAGACGAAATTCAGATACCAAGCGGTAGCACTCCACAATATTGCGGTTACCCCATCCACACACCCCTGGTTTTCATTCTATCATATCCCGAAGGAAGTCAACATGAAATTAAAGTTGAAAATTGTTTTTTATCCCAGTTCCTTCTGATATACTGAAAAAGTGATGGTTATTGTTTTATGCCTGGAGGTGTTTGAATGTCGTCTCCCGTTTTATTTGTTAGTTTGAGAGCTGATAATGAAAGAAATTCGGTTCTACAGAAAGTTAAAAGAATGACCGGCCAACTCCTTGATAAGCGCTTAAAATCTGGTGATTTGGTTGCAGTTAAACTCCATTTCGGAGAAAGAGGAAACCATGGTTTTATCCAACCGGTATTTTTACGCTATATTATTGAAGAAGTTAAAGAAAGGGGAGGGAAGCCTTTTCTCACCGATACCAACACTCTTTATACCGGCTTTCGTCATAATGCGGTTGATCATCTTGAAACTGCAACATTTCATGGATTCCATTATGCAACCGTTCCAG